>JAFDHU010000025.1 GCA_019308625.1 Deltaproteobacteria bacterium | reverse complement strand
GGGGGTGGCAAGGGAGGTGGAGTCTCCCAGGGGGCTTGCAGCCAGCGCCAAGGGTGGCGGGACCCGACGTCTCGGGACGGAGGGACCAAGGCCGGCCTTGTCTCCCCCAAAAGGGCAATATCCGGGTCCTGAAAGCCGGACAGCCGCCAAGTAAGGGGCTTAAGATAAAAGTGTTGCTCCCGGGCTCCGGCCGCGGCGACCCAGGGGCTGCGCCAGTCCCCCAGGCGGTCCAGCCGCAGGCGGCCCCGGCAGGTCTCCACCCTGAGGACGAACAGACGGGAGAAGGCCCCCAGGCGTACCGCCAGGCTGACTTTCCGCCCTTGAAGGCTGGCATCCATAAGAGCCTTGCGCCAGATCTGCCGGGGCCGGGAGAAGTCCACCTGCAGGCGGCCTCCCGTGGCGGCCTCCAGGGCCACCAGCGGCCAGCCGAGCTTAAGGTAGCGCTCCGCCCACTCCGCCAAGGCGCCGGCGTGCTCCAGGTTTCGCCGCAGACCCACGATGTGCCCCAGCTCCTGCGGGCCGACCCTGACCGCAAATTGCGAAGGCGGCATCTCCCGGGGCAGCTTCATGGCCGAGGGCATGACTTACTCCTTGGCACTGTCCTAGAATTCCACCGAGGCATCGGGGTGCTCCCCCAAGCGGAGCGCAGCCTCCTTGTCGGGCCCCCCGGTCCGCAGCTGGTACAGATGCAGGAACTCCAGGGCCAGGTGCTGGTAGTCCTGGGAGCCGGTGCTGTCATGGTGGCGAAGGTCTTCTCCCGGTAAGGTCTCAGCTCATCCAAAATATACTGGTTGGTGACCCGGTTGCGGTGGTCATACATGGTGAGAAGCACCCGGAAAAGATCTTCTTTGAACAGGTCCTGGATATTTACGTTCTTGACCATTTCAATGGTGGTGAGCAAGTCCGCCAAGCCGTCCAGGGAGTAGCGGGAAATCTGGCAGGGAATGATAATGAAGTCGCAGGCATACAGGGCGTTGATGGTCAAAACTCCCAGGGAAGGAGGGCAGTCAATGAGGATGAACTCGTATTCCAGGGGGCTCAGGGCTTGGGCCAGGATGGTCTCCCGGAACACCCGGGTGTAAATCTGCTCCGCCACATGAGCCAGGTGGATGTGGGCCGGCGCCACATCCAGCCCGTTGATATAGGTGGACAACAGGATATCGGTTACAGATTTGCGGGGGATGCTCATCACCTCGGCCATGGATTCAATGTAGGAATCCGGCTCTACCCCGATGCCGATGGTGGTGTGGGCCTGGGGGTCAAGGTCCACCATCAGGGTGCGGTGACCCAGGTAGGCCAGCGCGGCGCTCAGATTGATGGTGGTGGTGGTCTTGCCGGTGCCGCCCTTCTGGTTGATGACTGCGATGACGTAGGCGTTGTTATTGACCACCGGAGTCTGGAGGCGCTGGTCCCGGCTGGCCTGGCCCAGCCCGTGCATCCGGTCCCAGCGATCCCACAGTTTTTGGCGCCACTGGCCCCGCGGCGGCCACGGCGTGGCGGTCAGGCGGACCGACAGGCCGGGATCCAGTTGGTCAAACTGCCGTTGGCCGGGGCGGTTTGTAGGGCTATCTTTGCCGCTGTGGCGCATGGTTCGCCCTCCCATGCAGGTAAAGGCGGGGAAGCCGGCACACCGGAGCGGTGTCCTCCGACTCAGACGGAGCAGGGTGAGGGGCTTTGGCGATAGGAAGAAGAAAGCAATTCAGAAGGGCTGACCGAAGCGGACAGGTACCCCCTTGACTCCCCCTCCGTTGGAGAAACAGCCGGAATGACACCGGCTGGCCAGGTTACCGCCGTCGGATAACCTGTGTGCATGGAACCTCCCCCGCGTTACTCTGGTTTCTGGAAGCTATAGTGTTTGAACCAGAATAACTATAGCTACCATGTAACAAAAAAGTTTACATGTCAAGTCAAATATTTGCCGGGCCGCCTGGAGCACCGCCGACCGCGGCCATTCGGGCTAAGGTCCGGGCATAACGGTTGTCATTCCTTCCCAGAAATACTACAATCCAGCCAGTCAGGCTGCGGTGGCGGCGGATTCCCTCTCCATCCTCCCTCTGGCTCGTTCGGGGACCAGGGGAGGCTGGAAGGCAGGTGGGCATGTCGCGCAAGGTCAAATTTGACAAGGTCCTGGTGGCCAACCGCGGGGAAATTGCGGTGCGCATCATGCGTTCGGCCCAGGAACTGGGACTCAAGGTGGTGGCCATCTACGAGGAGACGGATAGAGATGCCTACCACATCCTGCGGGCCGATGAGGTGGTGTGCGTGGGTCCCGGCCCCCGGCGCGATTATCTGAGCATTGAGCGCATTATGGAGGCCGCCAGGCAGACGGGGGCCCAGGCCATTCACCCGGGCTACGGCTTTTTGTCGGAAAACCCCGATTTTCCCGAGGCCTGCATTAAAGAAGGTCTGGTGTTTATCGGGCCGCCGC
The DNA here is from genome assembly GCA_019308625.1 of Deltaproteobacteria bacterium. Classification (GTDB taxonomy): domain Bacteria; phylum Desulfobacterota; class Desulfobaccia; order Desulfobaccales; family 0-14-0-80-60-11; genus DTHB01. The sequence continues at coordinate 18,169 of JAFDHU010000025.1, read as the reverse complement.
CCCGGGTAATCCGCGACATGGGGAGCAAGGTGGTGGCCCGGCGCCTGGCCCTGGAGTCGGGGATTCCGGTGATTCCGGCCACTGAGGCGCTGTCTCCTGGCGAGCAGGGCGACCAAGAGGCCCTGGCCTTCGCCCAGGAGCACGGCTATCCCCTGATGATCAAGGCGGTCTCCGGAGGAGGCGGCCGGGGCATCCGCCGGGTGTTTGACGACCGGGGGCTGTTGGCCGGCCTTACGCAGTCCCGCTCCGAGGCCCGGGCGGCCTTCGGCAACGACGACATCTACCTGGAGAAGGGCATCCACCGTCCCCGCCACGTGGAAGTGCAGATTCTGGCCGACACCTACGGCAACGTGGTGCATCTGGGGACCCGCAACTGCTCCATCCAGCGGCGCCATCAGAAGCTCATTGAAATCGCCCCCGGGGGGCTGAAGCCGGACCTCCAGGAGGCCATCTGCCAAGCGGCCGTGCGTCTGGCCCAAAAGGCCGGCTACCAAAGCGCCGGCACCGTGGAGTTTCTGGTGGACCCTGATGATTCCTTTTATTTCCTGGAAGTGAACACCCGCATCCAAGTGGAGCACACGGTCACCGAAGTGGTGACCGGTATAGACATCATCCGGGAGCAGTTGCTCATTGCCCAGGGTGAACCCATCAGCTTCTCCCAGGACCAGGTGAGGGAGCGGGGCTTTGCCATCCAAGTGCGGATCAACGCCGAAGACCCCAAGAACAACTTTTTCGCCACGCCCGGGGTGATTCAGGTCTATCAGTCGCCGGGGGGGCCCGGCGTGCGGCTGGACGGCGCGGTGTATCAGGGCTATGAAATACCGCCGTATTACGATTCCCTGATGGTGAAGCTCACGGTGTACGGCTTCACCTGGCCTCCCTGCGGGGCTTTCTCATCCTGGGGGTGAAGACCACCATCCCCTACTTCCAACAAATTGTCCAGGAGCCGGATTTCTTGAGGATGAACTTTGACACCTCCTACATTGATGAGCATCCCCAACTGCTGGAATACCAGGAAACCGAGCGAGGGGTGGACAAGCTAGCCCGGCTTATCGCCGAGATCAATGCCTTCGGCAAGAATCCGTATGCTTGAAAGTTCAAGGTTAGAGGGCGGATTCGGCGCTGGTCACGGTTTAATGGTCCCACGGCAGTCGGGCCGTGACGGTGGCTGAGGGCTCCTAAACCACCGAAAACGGAGTAAAAATGGACGGCCGCATCACCCGAGACATGAGCCCGGCGGAGGTTCTGGAAGTTCTCAGGCGGGCGGAGGGCTACTTCCTGTGCAACAACGAACGGGACGTATCCCAGTCCGACTTCAAGAACCGCCTGATGCCCATGACCACGGTGCGGGTGGCGCCCCACCGGGACGCGGCGGGCTTCTTTGCCGTGGAGGTGAGCGGCGGGGCCTCCATCCACCTGGACCTCATGCGCAAGCAGGTGAACCCCTTCGAGCGGCTGCGCCTCGCCCGCCAGCATATGCCCCGCACCCCGCTGCAGACCGTGTGCCGGGGGGCCAATCTCTTCGGCTACCGCCACTATCCGGAAAACGTCATCCGCTTTGTGGTGCGTCAGTTTGCCAAGTATGTGGATGTCTGGCGGGTGTATGACTTTTTGAACCATGTGCCCAACATGGTGCCGGTGTTTGAGGAGGTTAAGAAAGCCGGCCGGCTGCTCATGCCCAGCATCTGCTTTTCCACCGGCAAGGAGCACACCGATGAATATTACGTGCGGAAGGTGGGGGAAATCCTGGAGGTCACCGGCCCGGACGTGATTATTTCCATCAAGAACTACGCCGGCCTGGGCACCCCCAAGCGCATCGGCCAGTTGGTGGAGGCCATTGTCCGGGCCTTTCCCGATATCATCCTGCACTACCACGGCTGCAACACCGACGGCAACGACATCGGCCGTATGATCGCCGCGGTGCTGGCCGGGGTGAAGATCTGCGACGTGGCCGACCACGGCTACGGCTCCATCTACGGGCAGGCTCCGGCCCTCACCCTCATCCAGACCCTGGAGGATTACGACAAGAAGGCCGAGGGCATTGATGTGCCCGCCCTCCTGAAAAGCTCGGACCTCCTCCGCCGGGAGCGGAAAATTTATGAGCCCTTTGAAAGCCCTTTCCGCGGGCACGACCCCGCGGTGACCAACTACAAGCTCACCGGGGGGGCGGTGCTGAGCGTGTTTGAGCAGGCCGACCGGGGCGGCTTCCTGGAGCGCATGCCGGAAATTCTGGAGGAGCTGGCCCGGGTGCAGGTGGAGTTGGGCAACTGGTGGGCGGTGACCCCGGGGTCCCAGATTCTCTGGACCACCGCGGTGAGCAACGTGCTGTACGGCCGCTATGAGAGGCCTTCCCTGGACCTCCAGAACCTGATTCTGGGCCGCTACGGTCCGCTGCCCTTTTATGAGCCGGCGGACTGGATCTGCGAAAAGGTGCTGGAATATCAGCGCCGGGACGGCAAGAAGTGGCACAAGATTCTCTACGATGAGGGAGGCCAGGTGAAGCCCCCGGAGCCTGACCTGGAGCAGGAGCGGGCCCGGCTGGAGAGGGAGCTTAAGCGCCCGGCCTCCGATGAAGACCTGGCCCTGTTCCTCCAGTTCCCCTTCGACAGCCTGGCCTTCTTCAAATTTGAGGCCAAATACGGCCAGACCTGGGTCCTGCCCCCGGAGGTTTGGTTCCGGCAGGGAGGCTTTGAGCCGGGGGAACGCATCACCTTCGCCGACGAGCGGGGCATCCCCCACACCATAGAAATCATTTCCACCCGCCGGGAGGGCGCCCACGTGCACACCACCTTGTCGGTGGACCACGTGTTTCAGACCATCAGCGTCAAGGTGGAGTGAATCGCCCCTCCCTGGGGCAGGCCGGGAGGGTAAGCCCAGAATATCTGGGAGAATGCGGAAATCAGGGCGGTCCAAAAATCAAGGGGCCAGCCGGCTGGCTGGCCCCTTTTTATTCAGGATGGCGGGGACGACGAGATTTGAACTCGCGACCTCCGGCGTGACAGGCCGGCGTTCTCACCTGGCTGAACTACGCCCCCGCTGGAAGGCGACTGGTAGGCGGAAGAGGATTCGAACCTCTGACCCCCGGCTTGTAAGGCCGATGCTCTCCCTACTGAGCTATCCGCCCACCCGAATTTAAATATTCACCGATAAGCGGTAGTGCTGTCAAGGAGAAAACCCGTTTCCGAAGGCGGGTGGGGAGGCTTTTGTGGGTTTGCGGCTGCGGTGGCCGGACCACCTCAGCCCGGGAGATGCGGCCGCGGCCGCAAGGTTAAGGAGGCGCGGCCGGGCGCCGGCCTCCCAGCAGTCAGAGATGGCGGGGACGACGAGACTTGAACTCGCGACCTCCGGCGTGACAGGCCGGCGTTCTCACCATCTGAACTACGCCCCCGCGATTGGGTTCAAAGTTGAAAGTCCAAGGTTCAGAATACATCACCGCAATTCCAGCTAGACTGAGTTTTGACTTAAAAACCGAACTTTGAACCTTGAACTTCAGTTTAATGGGCCTGAATTTTGGGCGTGGGGCGCTCATCCGCCGGCATATAGGCCGCCTCGGCAGGCACCCGCGGCGGCACCGGCTTGAAGAAGTTGTCCGGGTCCTCCAGGACCAGAGCCAGTTTGAGAACTTCGTTCATGTGGTCCACCGGGATCAGTTCCACCGCCTTCAGAATCCGGGCCGGAATCTCCTTGATGTCCTTCTCGTTGTCCCGGGGGATGATCACCGTCTTGATCTGATGCCGGTGGGCGGCGATGATTTTCTCCTTCAGGCCGCCGATGGGCAGGACCCGGCCCCGCAGGGTGATCTCCCCGGTCATGGCCACATCCCGCTTCACCGGCACCCGGGTCAGGGCCGACACCATGCTGGTGGCGATGGTGATGCCGGCGGAGGGCCCGTCCTTGGGAATGGCCCCCTCAGGCACATGAACGTGCAGGTCCACATCCTTGTAGAAATCCCGGGGCAGGCCGATGATTTCAGCAATGGAGCGCACATACGACAAAGCCGCCTGGGCCGATTCCTGCATCACTTCGCCCAGCTTGCCGGTGATAAGCAGTTTGCCACTGCCCGGCAGGACCACCACCTCGGTCTGAAGCAGCTCGCCTCCGAACTCGGTCCAGGCCAGGCCGTTGGTGAGGCCCACTTCATCCTTTTCTTCCGTTTGGCCATAGCGGTACTTGGGCACCCCCAGGTACTTGGCGATGGACTGGCTGGTGATGTGGACCTTGTGGTCCCTGCCTTTCTCCGCCACCTCCCGGGCCACCTTGCGGCAGATGGCGGCAATCTCCCGCTCCAGATTCCTGACCCCGGCCTCCCGGGTGTAGTAGCGGATGATGGTCAGGATGGCGTTCTCCGAGAACTGGATGTTGTCTTCGGTTAAGCCGTTGGCCTTGGCCTGCTTGGGAATCAGGAACTTCTCAGCGATGTGCTGCTTCTCCACCTCGGTGTAGCCCGGCAGGCGGATGATTTCCATGCGGTCCTGCAGGGGCGGCGGGATGGAGTACAGGTTGTTGGCCGTGGTAATGAACAGGACCTCGGAGAGGTCGTAGTCGCAGTCCAGGTAATGGTCGTTGAAGGCGAAGTTCTGCTCCGGGTCCAGCACTTCCAGCAGGGCTGCGGAAGGATCGCCCCGGAAGTCGGTGCTCATCTTGTCCACTTCGTCCAGGCAGAAGACCGGGTTGTTGGTCCTGGCCTTACGCAGACACTGGATGATTTTGCCAGGCAGGGCGCCGATATAGGTGCGCCGGTGGCCCCGGATTTCGGCTTCGTCCCGGACGCCGCCCAGGGACAGGCGGACAAAGTTGCGCCCCAGGGCCCGGGCCACGGATTTGGCCAGGGAGGTCTTGCCCACTCCCGGCGGCCCCACAAAGCAGAGGATGGGGCCTTTCATCTTTTTCACCAGTGCCTGGACCGCCAGGTGCTCCAGGATGCGCTCCTTGGGTTTCTCCAGGCCGTAGTGGTCTTCATCCAGAATGGCCGCGGCCTCCTGGATATCGTAGCGGTCCTTGGTCTTCTCATACCAAGGCAGGGACAGCAGCCAGTCAATATAGTTGCGGGACACTGTGGCCTCGGCGGACATGGGGCTCATGAGCTTGAGCTTCTTGATTTCATGCTTCACCTTGGCATAGGCCTCGGCGCTCATTTTCTTTTTGCGCAGGCGGCGCTCCAGCTCCTGGATCTCCCCTTTCATGTCCTCCTTTTCGCCCATTTCTTTCTGGATGGCCCGCATCTGCTCGTTCAGGTGAGGACTTCGTTTTCCTGGTGCACCAGAGTGAGCACTTTCTCCAGGCGCGTTAAGGGGTCCAGGGTTTCCAGGAGCCGCTGCTTTTCCTCGGTCTTGACGGCCAGATGGGTCCCGATGGTGTCCGCCAGGCGGCCGGGGTCCTCCATGTTCACCACGGCCTGGAGGGCCTCCTGAGGTACCTTTTTGTTGAGCTTGCAGTAAGTTTCAAAGGCCTCCACCGCGGAGCGGCGCAGGGCCTCCAGTTCGGCGGAAAATTGCCCGGTATTTGCCTTCAATCAGGGCTTTTACCGTGCCGTCGGGCAGGCGCAGCATCTGCAGAATGGCCCCCAGGGTACCGATCCGGTATATTTCTGCCTCCTTGGGGTCATCCCGGCGGGCGTCCTTCTGGGTGCAGAGGAGCACGTATTTTTCCTGGCCCATGGCATACTCCAGGGCCGCGATGGACTTTTCCCGCCCGATGAACAGGGGGGCCACCATATGGGGGAAGACCACGATGTCCCGCAAGGGCAGCAGGGGAACGGTCTGTACCCGCTTGGTGCCGTATTCGTCGCTGCGTCGATTGATACGAAAGATCATTTCTCCACCACCATGCCTGGTTTCTCCCAGGCCACTTCTTCCGGAGCGCGATATTTGAGTATGGGAGCCGCGTGCTTCAAGATAAAGTCCGCGTTGATGATGCACTCCTGGACATTTTTCAGGGAGGGCAGCTCATACATCAGGTCCAGCATGGCGTCCTCCAGGATGGCCCTGAGGCCCCGGGCCCCGGACTTGCGCTTCAGGGCTTCTTTGGCCACGGCCACCAGGGCGTCATGGGTAAAGGTCAGCTTCACCTGGTCCATCTCCAGGAGCTTCTGAAACTGCTTGACCAGGGCGTTTTTGGGCTCAGTCAGGATGCGCACCAGGGCCTCTTCGTCCAGTTCGTCCAGGGTGGCGATCACCGGCAGGCGGCCCACAAATTCCGGAATCAGACCAAATTTAAGCAAATCCTGGGGCTGCACCTGGGCGAGAATTTCCCCCAGGGGAAGATGACGCTTGCTTTTGATGTCAGCGCCGAACCCCATGGACTTCCGGCCGATGCGGGCGCCGATGATGTCCTCCAGCCCGTTGAAGGCACCCCCGCAGATGAACAGGATGTTGGTGGTGTCCACCTTGATGAACTCCTGCTGGGGGTGCTTGCGGCCGCCCTTGGGGGGCACGCTGGCCATAGTGCCTTCAATGATTTTCAGCAAGGCCTGCTGCACGCCTTCGCCGGAGACGTCCCGGGTGATGGAGGGGCTGTCGCTCTTGCGGGCGATCTTGTCCACTTCGTCGATATAGACAATGCCCCGGGAGGCCTTCTCCACGTCGTAGTCCGCCACCTGCAGCAGGTTGAGGATGATGTTTTCCACATCCTCGCCCACGTACCCGGCCTCGGTCAGGGTGGTGGCGTCCGCAATGGTAAACGGGACGTTCAGGATTTTGGCCAAAGTCTGGGCCAAAAGCGTCTTGCCGCAGCCGGTGGGTCCCACCAGCAGGATGTTGCTCTTCTGGAGTTCCACGCCGTCCATGTTCACCCGGGAGCTGATGCGCTTGTAGTGATTATAGACGGCAACGGAGAGAATCTTTTTGGCCCGCTCCTGGCCGATGACGTATTCGTCTATCTCTTTTTTGATGGCCGCGGGCTCCGGAATGGAGAGCCGGGAGAGTTTGGCCTCCTCCTTTTCATATTCCTCGGCGATGATGTCATTGCACAACTCAATGCACTCATCGCAGATATAGACGCCAGGGCCGGCGATGAGCTTCTTCACTTCACTCTGGCTCTTGCCACAAAAGGAACAGAGCAGGTCGCCGCCTCGGTCAGTGCCGCGTTTGCTCATAATTGATTGACCTCCACAAACCCGGGCCGCCTTTGCCAGGCGCGGGCGGGTTTGGTTGTTGCTTCGGTAAAGTCGGATGTGCGTTCAGTTGCTAATTTAATTATAAATTCGCCGGTCCTGGAAATCCAGTACCTGCTGCGCTCCCCCAAATCCATTCTGCCACTGAACGCAGTGCAAATTCCTTGCCACGGTTCCTGTCTAGATATCGGCATCCGGGGCGGTGACCATAACCTTTAGGGACAGCTTGGCCCTCCCTTTCAGGTCAGGACCGGGAGACCACATCCCGATGGGCGATGACTTCGTCCACAATACCATATTCCTTGGCCTGAAGGCCAGTCATGTAGAAATCCCGGTCGGTGTCCCGCTGGATGCGCTCCAGGGGCTGGCCGGTGTGCAGGGCCAGTATCTGGTTCAACTCCTCCCGCAGGCGCAGAATTTCTTTGGCCTGGATGTCCACATCGGTGGCCTGGCCGGAAAACCCGCCCATCACCTGGTGGAGCAGAATGCGGGCGTGGGGCAGGGCGAAGCGCTTGCCTTTTTCCCCGGCCGCCAGAAGCAAGGCCCCCATGCTGGCCGCCTGGCCCATGCAGTAGGTGGCCACCGGCGGGCGGATGTACTGCATGGTGTCGTAGATGGCCAGGCCGGCGGTGACCAGACCGCCGGGGGAGTTGATGTAAAAGTGGATTTCCCGCTCCGAGTCCTCGGCTTCCAAAAACAGGAGCTGGGCAATGATGAGATTGGCGATCTCATCGGTGATGGTGGTGCCCAGGAATATAATCCGGTCCTTCAGGAGCCGGGAGTAGATGTCGTAAGCCCGCTCACCGCGGCTTGATTGTTCCACCACTATGGGAATCAACTGCATGTTTGTTCGCTCTCCTGCCGGGCCTCCGGGGGCGCGGCCTCCAGGTGGGCCCGGTCTATGATCAGCTGCATAATTTTTTCGTCCCGCAACTGCCGCCTGAGGAGGTCCAGGAGGCGGTGTTCCCGGTAGTACTCCCGCACCTGGGCCAGCGTCCAGCCGCTGGCCTCGGCCCGACGTTGCAGGGCCTCCTCCACTTCGGCTTCCTCTACAGTGATGCCCTCCTGCACCGCGATTTGCTCCAACAGGAGGCGGCTGCGCACCCGGAACTCGGCTTTGGGCTTGACGTTCTCCAGCATCTTCTGGAAGTCCAGCCCTTCAAAATTGATGTTGTACTGCTGGAGGTGGGCCAGTTGTTCCCGCAACAGGCTTTCCTGTTCCTGCCGCAGGAGGGAGGGGGGCAGTTCAAAGGGATGGGCCGCGATCAACTTCTCCAGAACCTGCTGCTCCAGGTTGGCCTGGCGTTCCCGTTCCTTGGCTTTAATGATATCCTCTCTCACCGCGGCGCGCAAGTCGGCCAGGGTCTGGAAGTTGCCGCCCAGGCTCTGGGCAAAGGCGTCGTCCAGGTCGGGCACCGCCAGCTCCTTGATGTCGTGGATTTTGACGGCAAATTCCACGTTCTTGCCGGCGATGAGGGGATTGAAGAAATCCTGGGGCAGGTCCACGGCCACCTCCAGATAGATGTTTTCCCCTTTGGCTTCCTCCAGGGCTTGGCCGGCGAAGTAGCCCTGATAGTCCAGGAGCACGTAATCCCCCTCTTTGACCGGCCGGGGCTCGGAGACGGGCTGCAGCACCGCGTTGGCCTGACGGATTTCCTCCAGCCGGGCCTCCACCGCCTCCTCCGGGACCTCGGCCCCGGGATCATGGAGGGTGAGACCGAAATAGTTGTCCACCGTAAGAGTGGGAGGGATTTCCAATTCCACCACGTAGCGGTAGTCCTGGCCTTCCACTACCGGGGGGATGGGCTCCGGCCAGTTCATGCCCACCGGGTTTAAGTTCTTTTCCTGCAGGGCCTGCTCCAGGGAGCGGCGCACCAGGGCGTCGGAGACGTCTTGCTCCACCTGCTTTTTGTAGTATAGCTCCAGCACAGCCCGGGGGACCTTGCCGGGCCGGAAGCCTTTGACCTTGGCCCGTTTGCCCAAGGCCCGATAGGCCCGGTCCACTTCCTGGCTCACTTCCTCCTTGGGGACGGTGATGGCCAGCTTGCGCCTGACCTCCCCCAGGTCCTCCATCTCCACGTGAATAGCGGTTTCGGTCATTGGCGGCAGCTCTTTCAAGTTGTGGTATTTCCAAAAAAAGCCGGGTTGTCCCCGACCTCGGTTGGTGCTGGGGGCGGCTCCGGCACGGCGCCCTCAGGGAACCGAGCGAGAGCCGCCCTCCGCCCGGGAGCCACCCGGTGGACGGCTGTACCCCTTTCTGGAGGGTCACTCTCACGTCTGTCTGAGTGCGAGAGGGGGGACTCGAACCCCCACGGTCACCCGCTGGATCCTAAGTCCAGTGCGTCTGCCAGATTCCGCCACTCTCGCAAAATCGCCGATATTTAATCTATTAATTATGCGGGGTTAAGTCAAGCACACGCCCCGGCTCCCAGGCTTGGTCCACTGGCCGGGTCTGACAGGCCTCCCCCGGCACCCCACCCAAACCTCCGGCTGGCCCCGGTGACCAAGGTATGGCGGGCTCGTTGTTACAGGGGATGAATCCATGATAAGATAAAAACTCTATAAATCCAAATTTTTCCCTTTTGGCAGGAAAATCAAGTTTTCACAAGATATCAGGGAGGATCATACGTGAGTGAAGTCAGCCGTAAAGAGGTGCTGGATAAGGACAAACTGGAAGAGCTGCGGGAGCGGCTCATGGTGACGCCCAAACTGGTGTGGGACCAGGTGGATGAGGCGGAGCGGGAGGCCATCCTGGCCTATGCCGAGGGCTACAAGGAATTTCTCAACCTGGCCAAGACCGAGCGGGAGGCAGTGAAGGAAATCCAACGCCGGGCCACGGAGGCGGGTTTCGTCAATCTGGCCGCCGGCGAGTCCGGGCCCAGATGCTACTACAATTACAAAGGCAAGGTCATCGCCCTCATTGTCCGGGGCCGCCGGCCGCTGACCGACGGCCTGCGCATCGTGGCGGCCCACATTGATTCCCCCCGCCTGGACCTCAAGCAACACCCCTTGTACGAAGACACGGACCTGGTGTTTCTGAAGACCCACTATTACGGCGGCATCAAGAAATACCAGTGGCTGGCCCGGCCCCTGGCCCTGCACGGGGTGGTGCTCAAGGCCGACGGCGGTGCCGTGGAGCTGAAGGTAGGCGAAGACCCTGAGGATCCGGTGTTCACCGTGCTGGACCTCCTGCCCCACCTGGCCCGCAAGACCCAGATGGAAAAGAAGGTCTCCGAGGCCTTTGAGGGGGAGAAGCTCAACGTCCTGGTGGGGTCCCTGCCCCTGGGCGACAAGGACACCAAGGAGCGCTTCAAACTGCGTCTGCTGAAATACCTGGAGGACAACTACGGCATCCGAGAGGAGGACCTGATCTCCGCCGAACTGGAGGTGGTGCCCGCCGGGCCAGCCCGGGATGTGGGCTGGGATCGCAGCCTGGTGGCCGCCTACGGCCAGGATGACCGCTCCTGCGCCTACCCTGCCCTGGAAGCCATCCTTAAGGTGCAGGACCCGGAGCACACCTGCTTGGCCCTGTTCTATGACAAGGAAGAGGTGGGCTCCGACGGCAACACCAGCGCCAAGAGCTGCCTGCTGGAGGAAATTGTGGAGCTGCTGCTGGAGCAGGCCGGCGGCAGTCCCCTGGCCCGCCGCCGGGTGCTCATGGCCAGCCGGGCCATCTCGGCCGACGTCAACGGCGCCCTGGACCCGGACTACCCCGAAGTGCATGAGAAGCGCAACGCCGCCCGGCTGGGCTACGGCGTCTGCCTGACCAAGTTCACCGGCCACGGCGGCAAGTACATGGCCAACGACGCCAACGCCGAGTACCTGGCTTGGCTGCGGCGGATCTTCAATGAGGCCGGCGTCATCTGGCAGGCGGCCCATCTGGGCAAGGTGGACGAAGGCGGCGGCGGCACCATCGCCAAGTATCTGGCGGTGCACGGCATTGAGATTATTGACAGCGGTCCACCGCTGCTCTCCATGCATTCGCCCTTTGAGGTGGCCAGCAAGGCCGATCTCTACATGACCTTCAAGGCCTTCCGGACTTTTTTCACCGCACCGGGACAGTAAAGGGCAGTTTTCGGTTTTCGGTTTTCGGTTTTTCGGTTAATATTTAAAAAGTTCCGGGTAGAGAGGCCGCCGGCAAGACTTGACAGCCCACCGGATGAAAGGCAAAAACCCGGGAGTCGGTTGAAAGGGCGAGAGGTGAAGCGTTCCTTCAGGTCTTCCGGCCGGACTTGGCGGGCGGCATCATTTTTTGACCTCTTAATGGACTATTTATCTACCGGAAACCGGAAGCCAAAAACCAAAAACTACCACTAAAATGGGTAAATTCTTTTCGCGATTCCGATTCAAAGGGGAGGGTGACCCCACCAACGCCTCCTTCGGTAGCATTGCCAGCTTCTACAGCCTGCTTATTTTCCTGATCTGCATCCCCTTTGTGCTAATTGTGGCTCTGGTGTGGCTCACCGGGGTTCTGGGCTTCAATGCTTACATCTTCGCGGGCTTTGTCGGCATCCTGGGCATTGTCGGGTGGCGCCTGTACCGAAGCTGGGGCCGCTTCAAGCAGCGCCTGGCGACCCAGAGCGGGGAGTTTCAGGAGATGGTGCGGGAGGCCACGGCCAGCGGCAAGGACGTGGAGATTTCCCTGTTGAACGGCGTCCTCACCCTGCGTTACAAGGGCCGGGGCAACTGGCCCGAGGCTCTGCCCCAGGCCCAGGTGCCCCTGGCTCTGGCAGGCCCGCAGACGGTCACGGCAGAAGCGGTGGAGGCCAATACCTCCCTGCCTCCCGAGCGCCTCCGGCAGGAGCTGGAGGAATTTATGCGCCTGAGGGATGAGGGGGTCATCACCGCCGAGGAATTTGATCGCATCAAGGCAGGCCTTCTGGAGAAAATGTCGACCTAAACTCTAGGCGGCAAGAGGCTGGATAAGGCAGGGCCACCGCCCTGCCTTTTTGTTTTAGGGGATCGCCTCAGGTCTTGGGAGCCTTGGGCTTGAGCATTTCCCAAACCGGCAAGGCAATCAGACCGCCGATGATGCCAGCCAGATAGCTGGGCATGAGGGTGTTGAAGGTGTTCTTCCAAAATATGCCGGCAATATAGCTGAACACCAGCATAGCCAGCACCGTGAGCAGCAGCCTTTTTCCCATTGACATGAAGCTCCTCCTTCCCAGGCGTCATTCCTCTTCCGGCTGGGGAGTCTTAGACTCAGACGCGGTCTCCTTGGGAGCAATCTCCTCCCGGCTCAGGGCAAAGGCAGGGCCAGCGGTGATGGCCGTGCCGTCCCAAAAGTCCTTGCGGTAGCGGTAGTAGGTGTGCAACCGGCCAACGCCCGTAAGCAACTGCTTGAGGTCCTCCTCCGGCAAATCATTAATGCAGGTTTGTAAAAATACCAGGAAGGCGGCGGGAAGATAAAACCCTTCTTTGCCTATGCTCCCCTGGAAATCCAGGCGAAAGCCGCCGTCCTGCCCCTGGTAGAACTCCGCCCGATACTGCCGCAAGGGCGGTTCCTGACCGGGGGCTTCCCCCAGACGCACCGCCCCCAGAGGCAGCCGGGGACGCTTCACTTCACCCTCCTGGGCCAGCACCAGCCCCCGCACTTTGTCCAAAAAGCACATGAGTTCCTTGGCCGTCCGGGTTTCGTTCAGCTCCGCCAGCTCATACAGAATGCGGGCATAGAAGAAGAGGCCCAGGGCCACGGTGTCCTGGGCCGGCTCCCGGCTCTGGTGCCAGAAAATCCGCGGCACGGCCAGGTCCTGGGGAAAAAAATCAATGCGCACCGTTGCCTTGTGAACGGCGCGCTCCCCACCGAATCTGGACCACAGGCGTTTGAACATAACCACCTTTATTTACCCGGAGCTTGAGGCCCCTCCACCACCACGAGGTTGAAGCCATAGCGGGCCTCAGCCAGATTGTCGGGCACCCCGAACAGCACCGCAGTAAAGGGCTGGGACTCCCCCGGCTTAAGCACCCGGGTTCCGTCCCGCCCGCCGGGGGTGGCCAGCCAGCGTTTGATCTCTTCGGGGTTCAGGTTACGGAGTTCCTCCTCCGATAGGGTGGTGCCGCTGTAGAACAGCAGTTCCCGTACCGGCCGATTCAGGGCATCCGTCAGGGTGACCTTGAGGCGGATGGGCCCCCGGGCCTCCCCGGTAAGGTTTTTCACCACTCCCTCAATGACCAGAAGCTGCCCGCCCTTGACGTTGACCAAGCCCTGATAGCGGGCGTCTTTGAGGTCAATGACCAGGTGACGTAGTTCCGCAGGGCTGACCGGCGGCAGGGGGGGTGCCAGGCTTCCCGCAGTGGCAGGGCCCGGCGGCGCCGGCTGTTTGCTTCCAAAGTACCACAAGGAAAGCAAAGCTAGCAAGAGTCCCAGCAGACAGCCAGCCAGCACGGCCACCGCCACGGCCCGCAGGGTGCTGCGGGGCTCACCGGGAGCTGCCGGCAAGGAAGGTTCGGACTCCGAAGGACCACCCGTCTCATCGGCCCCGGGCTCCGCCGGCGGCATCCGGGCCTCCGGTTCCCCCCCGGGGGGCTCCGTCTCCACCTCCGCGGAGGCCCCCGCCCCGCCCGCAGGACGGGCCACGGTAAAGACGTGCTGACAGCGGGAACAGCGCACCTTGACCACCTCCCGGGTAATCAGGCTCTCGTCCAGGCGAAAGGTGGTGTGGCACTGCTCACAGGTTACCAGCATTTAAATAACCCATTGATAAGACGAATAATTTTTCAAGCTACTATGTTACCCCAATTGACCCCGAGAGGGAAGTCAATTTTTTCCCCAGCGTGATATCACCTCAGGCTTACGCCACCGGGGCCAGAGGAAAGGCCGGAAGGAGCCGGACAGTCCGGCAGGGCCAAGTATTTTCAGGTTTACAGGCCGAGCCAGATATTTTATAAATAAATGTTGATAGGGGCTCGGGCTCCGGGTTCGGCTGTAACAGGCTGCATCCCGGGGTTTAAGAAAAGGTTTGGTTTGCACGAATTCTGAGTCAGGAAAAGCGTAACGGCGCCGGCGCCGGCAGGGAAAGGAGACCAGGAGCCCGAAAGCTCTCCCCTGGTGAGGCCGCCGGTCACCAGTAGCATGACGGCACGGGAAGGTTATCGCATTCTGAAGGTATCACCCAGGGCCAGTTGGGAGGAAATCCGCAGCCGGTTCCGGGCCTTGGTGTATGCCTGCCATCCGGACCGTAATCCGGATAATCCCGAGGCTGCGGCGCAATTCCGGCGGGTGGTGGAGGCTTATGAGAGCATCCGGGCGGCCCGGGCCCGCTCCCGGAAGCGCCGTCAGCAGTATCGCCAAGCCGAATTCAAGGTAAAGGACGATCTCTTTGAGGAATACTTCGGGATCTCCGGCACGGCCCCCCAAGCCTGCACCTCGGGTCCGGACTTCCGTTACGACCTGCAGATTTCCTTCATGGCCGCCATGCAAGGGCTGGAAACCACTATTCAGGTGCCCCAGGTGCACGCCTGCCCTCACTGCAACAGCACCGGACAGGAACCGCACTATGGTTCCCGGACCTGCCCGGATTGTCAGGGCACCGGACGCCGTCCTCTGGGACCCGGCATGTTGCGCCTGCGTCTGGCCTGCCAGCGCTGCCAGGGCCTGGGCCAGCTACTGGAATCCCCGTGCCGGGTCTGCCAAGGCTCGGGCTATCAAAAGACCTTTAGGCACTATCATCTCAAAATTCCACCGGGCACCAAGGACGGCACCCGCCTGCGGTTTGTGGGCGAAGGCGGCCGGGGCTTCCACAACGGCCCCCCCGGCAATTTGGAAGTGGTCATCTCCGTGGAGCCCCATTCCTTCTTCACCCGTAAGGGCAACGATCTGCATTGCAAGCTGGAGATTTCCTTTGCCAAGGCGGCCCTGGGGGGCACCATCCGGGTCCCCACCCTCAACGGCTTCCGGTCAGTATATGTGCCTCCCGGGACATCCTCCGGCAAGGTGTTGAGATTCCCCGGTCTGGGCGTGCCGGCCGGTCCCGGCCAGGCTGCCGGCGACCAGATTGTGGAGCTGGTAGTGACCACCCCCGCCGGCATCACCCCCCGGCAGCGGGAGATTCTGGAAGAGTTCCGGCGCCTGGAGCAGCAGGAACTGAGCTTTGCCGCCCATGAGTGAATTCACCCATCTGGATGAACAAGGCCGGCTGACCATGGTGGAGGTGGGGGACAAGCCCGTCACCAGAAGGGAGGCCGCCGCTTCCTGCCGCATCCGGGTGGGCCCCAAGATTTTTCCGCTGCTGCTGAGCGGCGGGCTGCCCAAGGGCGATGTGTGGGCCGCGGCCCGGCTGGCCGGCATCATGGCCGCCAAAAACACGGCCCAACTCATTCCCCTGTGCCACCCGTTGCCCCTGACCGGCGTGGACATTGACTTCAGTACGGACCCCGCCGACCACACTGTGGTCATCCGGTCCCGAGTCCGCACCGAAGCCCGCACTGGCGTGGAAATGGAGGCCCTGGTGGCCGCAGCCACCGCGGCCTTGACCATCTACGACATGTGCAAAGCCGTGGACCGCGGCATGATTATCCAAGACCTGCTTTTGCTGGAAAAAAGTGGCGGCGCCAGCGGCGCCTACTTCGCCCCTTCGCCCTGAGCCCCCGGGCCGGGGCCCCGTGAGTCAATCATGGACAAACAGAGCCTGGAATTTTTCCGTTCGCTGCTGCATGAACGCCTGGAAGAGCTGATCGGCAAGGCCGACATCACCAGAACCTCCATGACCAACGACAGCAACGCGCTGTTTGCCGACCCCACCGACCGCGCCGCGCTGGAAACCGACCGCAACTTCATCCTGCGCATCCGGGACCGGGAGCGCAAGCTCATCGCCAAAATCCAGGCGGCCTTGGAGCGCATCGAGGACGGCACCTACGGCATCTGCGAAATCTGCGGCGGTGAAATCTCCGAGAAGCGCCTGCGGGCCCGGCCGGTGACCACCATGTGCATCTCCTGCAAATCCCGCATGGAGGCCCTGGAAAAGGCCAAAGGTCTGTAGCCCTTCCCTTCGCCCTGCCGCCCCATGCTTCCTCCTGCCATAGATTTGAAGGAACTCACCCTGGAGGAGCTGGAGCAGCTTGTGCAGTCCTGGGGCCAGCCCCGCTACCGGGCCCGGCAACTGGCCAAATGGCTCTACAAGGGCGCCCGGGACTTTGAGGAAATGACCGACTTGAGCCGGGCCTTCCGCCAGGAGCTGGCCGGGCATGCCCTAATAAGCCGCCTGACCCTGGAGCAGGAGGCCCTCTCCGCCGACGGCACCCGCAAATTCCGCTGGCGCTTGGCTGACGGCCGCCGCATTGAATCCGTCCTCATCCCCGAAGAGGACCATCTTACCCTGTGCCTGTCCAGCCAGGCGGGCTGCGCCTTGGGCTGCCGCTTCTGCCTCACCGCCCAGCAGGGCTTCCAGCGCCACCTCACCGTCAGCGAAATCGTCAACCAGATTCTGGAGGTCAAGGCCCGCCTGGATTCCGACAAGCCCCTGAAAAACCTGGTGTTCATGGGCATGGGCGAGCCCCTGGCCAATTTCGCCGTGCTTGTCCGGGCCCTGCGCCTCATCCTGGCCCCCTGGGGCCTCAACTTCTCCGCCCGGCGGGTCACCGTCTCCACCGTGGGCCTGCCCCCCCTGATCCCCCGGCTGGGCCGGGAGGTCCCGGTCAACCTCACCGTGTCCCTCAACGCCGCCGACAACGACACCCGAAGCGCCATCATGCCCGTCAACCGCAAACACCCCCTGGAGGCGGTGCTCAAGGCCTGCCGGGACTTCCCCCTGCCCCGGCACCGGCGCATCACCTTTGCCTACGTGCTCCTGAACGGGGTCAACGACTCCCCGGACCAGGCCCGCAAACTGGCCCGCCTGCTCAAAGGCTTCCGGGCCAAAATCAACCTCATCCCCTTCAACCCCCATCCAAAACTGCCCTACGCCCCGCCTCCCCCGGAGCGAATACTGGAATTTCAGGAAATTCTGCGCCAAGCCCACTTCCCGGTGTTCATCCGGGAAAGCCGGGGCCAAGACATCGAAGCCGCCTGCGGGCAGTTGGCCACGGGGAATTGGGGTAGGAAAGGTTGAGTTGAGGGGAGGGCCGGGGGATTGCCAATCCCCCGCTCCCCTCAAACTCCCCTCCCAACCCCCCTTAAGGGGTTGGGGGAGTGGGCTTGGGAGAGGGGGCAGGGGTCCGCGACCCCTGCCCCCTCTCCCAATAATAACTGGGATTTTCCTTGGTCCTTTCGGGGAACCTGATAGAATTATTTGGCAATCATCCCTTGAGCTTCGGGGTGGCTTAATTATCAGCAGGAGCAAGATGGGGATTCACTTGTCACCCTGACCGCAGGCGAAGGGTCTAGATTCTTCGGCTAGCTGGCTGAAAACTGAAAACTGCAAAAAGGTGAATTGGCATGAGTGAGCAAGGCCAGCAGATTACCGTGACACCCACGGGGGAACTGGAGGTTCCCGATCATCCTATAGTGCTTTTCATTGAGGGCGACGGCACCGGGCCGGACATCTGGCGGGCCGCCCGTCCGGTGCTGGACGCCGCGGTGGCCAAGGCCTACGGCGGGGCCAAAAAAATCATCTGGCAGGAGGTCCTGGCCGGGGAGAAGGCCTTCCGGGAAACCGGCCATTATCTGCCGGAGGAGACTCTCCAGGCCCTGCGGCAATATCGGGTGGCCCTGAAGGGCCCCCTCACCACCCCGGTGGGCGGCGGCTTCCGCTCCTTGAACGTCACCTTGCGCCAGGTCCTGGACCTGTACGCCTGCATCCGGCCGGTGCGCTACTACCCCGGGGTGCCCAGCCCCCTGAAGGAGCCGGAAAAAATCAACATGGTGGTCTTTAGGGAGAACACCGAGGACGTCTATGCCGGGCTGGAGTGGCCCGCGGGCAGCCCCGAGGCCCGCCGCCTCATTGACTTCCTCAACCGGGAGCTGGGCTGCGGGCTAAAGCCCGGCGCGGCCATCGGCCTCAAGCCCATGACCGAACACGGCAGCAAGCGCCTGGTGCGCCGGGCGGTGAAATACGCCCTGGAGCGGGGCTGTGCCAGCGTCACCCTGATGCACAAGGGCAACATCATGAAGTACACCGAGGG
>JAFDHU010000355.1:2082-3849 GCA_019308625.1 Deltaproteobacteria bacterium | reverse complement strand
GCCGGATGCCTTCCTCCTCCCGGTAGCCGGGCACCGGCCGGCCGTCAATCTCCCCGGCGGTATACTGGCCCAGCACCAGGTGCTCTTCCGAGTCGGGGTCGGTGACGGGTTTCAGGGAGCGGAAGACCTTGACCTTTTCGTCCCGCACCTGTTCGGCCTCAAAGCGGGCCGGCGGCTCCATGGCGATGAGGGCCAGGAGCTGCATCATGTGGTTCTGGAACATGTCCCGCAGCACGCCGGCTTCCTCGTAGTAGCCGGTGCGGCCTTCCACCCCCACTTTTTCTGCGGCGATGATGCCCACCCGGTCAATGTAGGCCCGGTTCCACACGGGCTCAAAAATGGCGTTGGCGAAGCGGAAGATCAGGATGTTCTGCACCGTCTCCTTGGCCATGTAGTGGTCCATGCGGAAGATCTGGTGTTCCTGAAAGCTCTGGTGCAGGGCCTGGTTCAGTGCCCGGGCGGATTGAAGGTCGTGGCCGAAGGGCTTTTCCACCACGATGCGGCTCCAGCCCTGCCCCTCCCCGCCTTCGGCCCCCAGTCCGGTTTCCCCCAGCCTGCGGCTGATTTCCGGATAAAGGGAGGGGGGCACCGCCAGATAAAAAAGGCGGTTGCCGCCGGTGCCCAGCTTCCGGTCATGCTCTGCCAGGGTCGCGGCCAAGGCCTGGTAGGACCCCGGAGAGTGGTAATCCATGCGCTGGTAGTACAAGGCCAGGGCGAATTCGGCCCAGCGCTCCGGATCATAGGTTTCCTTCCCGGAGACGGCCTCCTCAAGGCGGCTCTGAAATTCCTCCCGGGTCCAGGCCGTGCGGCCCACCCCCAGAATGCAGCAGGGCTTCGGCAGGGCCTCCCGCAAAAACAGGCTGTAAAGCGCGGGCATGAGCTTGCGGACCGTCAGGTCGCCAGAGGCCCCGAAAATCACGATGGTGCAGGGATCAAGCCTGCCGGTGAACAGGCATTCCTGCGGGGGCAGGCCCAAGTCCGGGGCTGCGGCCTCCACCACCGCATCGGCAGGCCGGGGCCGCAGTCCTTCGCCTGACTCTTTGCTCATGGATGCTTCCGGTTGATTTTCTCTTTAAGGCGCCGGACATTTTCAAAGATGTCATTCTCATTGAAGATGCCCGAGCCGGACACGAACACGTCGACCCCCGCTTCCACGAGTTGGTCCACAGTGTCCAAGTGCACGCCGCCGTCCACCTGCAGCAGCGCCTGGCCGCCGCGTTCGTCAATCATCCGCCGCAGCCGCCGGATTTTGGCCAGCATGGCGGGGATGAACTTCTGGCCGCTGAAGCCCGGGTTCACAGTCATGAGGAGTACCATGTCCACTTCGTCCAGGACGTACTCCAGGGTTTCCAGGGGGGTGGCCGGATTGAGGGTGACCGTGGCCTTGGCCCCCAGTTCCTGGATGCGCTTCAACTGGCGCTCCAGATGCAGGGTGGCCTCCACGTGGATGCCCAGCCAGTCGGCCCCGGCTTCCACGAAGGCCTCCAGGTACCGCTCCGGCTTCTCAATCATGAGGTGCACGTCCAGGGGCAGTTTGGTGACCCGGCGGATGGCCGCCACCACCGGCGGGCCGATGGTGATATTGGGCACGAACAGGCCGTCCATGACGTCCACGTGGATCCAGTCCACCCCGGCCGCCTCGGCCTGGTGAATCTGCTCTGCCAGCCTGCCGAAGTCCGCGGACAGAATTGACGCCGACAAGATGCGCATGAGAGGATGCCGTCCTTTCCCTTTTGTCAGAAAGCTTTATAGCACAAAGGGGCGGTC
>JAFDHU010000355.1:0-2059 GCA_019308625.1 Deltaproteobacteria bacterium | reverse complement strand
AAAGCTTTATAGCACAAAGGGGCGGTCAGCGTCCAACACCGCGGCGGCGGCCTGGTCCGCCAGCCACAGGAGCTCCCCGGCTTCGGGCCGGATGAGCTGGGCCGGCAGCCGCTGGGGCCGGTAGTCGCCTTCCAGCACTTCCTGGAGAATCCTGGCCTTGCCGGAGCCGGAGACCAGAAAGATCACAGTGCGGCTGCGGTTAAAGACCGCAGGGGTGAGGGTCACCCGGGCCGGACCGTCAGCATCAGTGACCGCCGCGGCCCAGCGCTCCTGCTCCGCCAGCACCGGGGAGTGGGGGAACAGGGAGGCGGTGTGGCCGTCGGTCCCCAGCCCCAGCAGCACCAGGTCAAAGGTGTGTGTTTCATCGCCGAAGAACCGGCGGAGAAGCTGTTCATAGGCCGCGGCCGCCTGCTCCGGCGATTCCCGGCAGGAAATGGGGTGAATCTGGCTCCGGGGGATGGGCACGAAGGCCAGCAGCGCGCCCTGAGCCAGGCGGGCGTTGCTCCGGGGGTCATCCAGCGGCACGCAGCGCGGTAGGGCTCCTGGGCCAGAAGCGTGTAAAGCCGCCAAGGGGTGGCCCCGCCGGCCAAGGCCACGCAGCAGCGGCCCCGGACCCTGACCGCCTCCCCGGCCCGGGAGACAAACAGCTCCGCCGCGGCCCGGCTCAAGGTGTCCAGGTCGGGATAGATGTGCAGATGGGCGGGCGCAGGACGCGCGGGGTTCATTCCTCTTTCTGCCAGTCGGTGTGAAAGGTGCCTTCGGCGTCCAGGCGCTCATAGGTGTGGGCCCCGAAGTAGTCCCGCTGGGCCTGGATGAGGTTGGCCGGCAGCCAGGCGCTGCGGTAGCCGTCCACATAGGCCAGGGACACCATGAGGCCCGGGGTGGGGATGCCCCAGTCCACCGCGGCCTTCACCACTTTCCGCCAGTCGCTGGTCCGGGAGACGACCTCCCGGCCCAGGTGCGGGTCCAACAGCAGATTCGGCAAGTCCGAGCGGGCATGAAAGGCCGCCCGGATGTCTTCCAGGAGCCGGGCCCGGATGATGCAGCCGCCCCGCCACACCTGGGCCACCGCTTCCAGGTTGACCCCGTAGTTGTAGGCCACCGAGGCTTCCCGCAACTGGGCCAGCCCCTGGGCAAAGGTGACGATGGTGGAGGCGTACAGGGCCTTTCGGAGCCGCTGCAGGAAGGTCTGCCGCTGCCCCTTGAAGCTTAATTGAGGTCCCCGCAACACCAGACTGGCCGCCTGGCGCTCGGTCCGGTGACTGGAGAGCCCCCGCATGGCCACGGCCGCGTCTATGGTGGGGGTGGGCACCATCAGGTCCATGGCATCCCAGGAGCTCCACTTGCCGGTGCCCTTCTGTTTGGCGGCGTCGGCAATCAGGTCAATCAGGGGCTGGCCCGTCTCATCATCCCGGCGCCGGAAGATGCGGGCGGTGATTTCCATCAAATAAGAAGCCAGCTCCCCCTCATTCCAGCCGGCATAGACCTCGGCCAGCTCCTCGGCCGTCAGCCCCAGGCCCCGCTTCATCAGATCGTAGGTTTCGGCAAGGAGTTGCATGAGGCCGTATTCAATGCCGTTGTGCACCATCTTTACGTAATGGCCGGCCGAGTTGGCCCCCATGTAGGCCACACAGGGCTCCCCGTTCACCTTGGCGGCGATGGCCTGGAGCAGCGGCTCCACCCGGTCATAAGCCTTGCGGGGACCCCCGGGCATCAGGCTGGGGCCGTAACGGGCCCCCTCCTCGCCGCCGGAGATGCCCAAACCGATAAAGGACAGGCCCTTGCGGGCCAAGGCCTTGCTGCGGCGATTGGTGTCAATGAAGTGGGAATTGCCCCCGTCCATCAGCAGGTCGCCGGGGTCCAGGTAAGGCAGGAGCTCCTTGAGCACCAGATCCACCGGCAGGCCGGCGGCCACCAGGATGAGGATGGCCCGGGGCTTTTGCACCAGCTCCACCAACTGGGGAAGGGAGTAGGCCGGGATGATAGGTCTGGCGCCCACCTGCCGCATGAACTCCCGGGTCCTGGCCTCGGTGCGATTGTACACCGCCACCCGAAGGCC
>JAFDHU010000024.1 GCA_019308625.1 Deltaproteobacteria bacterium | reverse complement strand
ACTGTAGCAACAACATCGGAAGATTTCAAGGAAATTTTGAAATCAAAAAAATTCCAGTCTTCAAATTGCCTGACCCAGCGCAGGGCGCTGTCCACCAGGGCCTGGGGGGTGGGCGCGCCATATCTGGCCAGCAGATCCGCCTCCAGGGAGCCGGCGTTGACCCCCAGGCGCAGGGGCACGCCCCGCTCCCGGCAGGCCTCCACCACCATCCTGGTCTTGGCCGCGCCCCCCAGATTGCCGGGATTGATGCGCACCGCGTCGGCCCCCGCCTCCAGGGCGGCCAGGGCCAGACGGTGGTTGAAATGAATGTCGGCAATGAGAGGCACCGGGGCCTCCCGCTTGATTTCCCGGAAGGCCAGGGCGGCCTTGCGGTCCGGCACGGCCAGGCGCACCAGGTCGCAGCCGGCCTTGGCCAAGCGGCTAATTTGGGCCAGGGTGGCGGCCACGTCCCGGGTGTCGGTGTTGGTCATGGACTGGACTGACACGGGGGCGCCGCCGCCTATCTGCACGGACCCGATGCGGATGGCCCGGGTGGGTTTGCGGCGAGATAGTTCCATGAGCTTCACTTCCCTGAACTTGTGGAAATTTTATCTTTTAACCCGGGTTATGGCAAGCTGAATGCGGGGGAAGGTGCCAGGGACCACGGCCCTGTCCCTGGTCGACCCTAATACGAAGGGTTGGGAGGGGTATTGGGGGAGAGGGCGGGGGATTGACAATCCCCTGCCCTCTTCTCAAATTTTCAGACCCGGGGTTTGGCCCAGATTTCCAGGACGGAGAGTTGGAGGAAGCGTTTGGAGGCAGCGCTTTTGATGATGGCCACGGTGTCCCAGCCCCGGGCGGTGCCGCCCACGGCCACCACCTCAGCCTCCTCAGGGATGAGGCCGGCGTCCACCGCCTCCATGACGATTTCGCAGCACACCTTGAGGCCCTGGCCCAAGCGGCGCAGGGTGTTGGCGATGAGGAGAGTAGGAGCGCTGCCCTTGAACTGGTCGGCGATGCTGGTTTCCAGGGAGTGGGTCAAGATGGTGGCCTTGAGCACCTTGCCGCCCATGGCGGTGATGGCATCAAAGTGCTCAGGCAGGAACTCGTCAATATTGGGACCCTTGAAACCCACGGAGTGGGCCACCACCACGTAGTTGACATTTTTGCCGGCCAGCCGCCGGGCCGCCCGGGCCCCGGAGTCACCGGTGGTGGAGGCCGCCACGATGTGCTGAAACCCCTCGGCCACGGCTTTTTCCAGCAATTCCAGGCAGGCTTCGGTGTTTTCCGGTCCGGTCTTGTCAAAATACCAGGTTTCCCGACGTAGCATACTGTCCTCCTTGGTGATGTAAACTGTGTGGCTCCTGTCTCGGCGATCCAAAGCCGCCGGAAGATCTCATTGTAAGGATTCCTCAACACCGGCTCTCTGGGCTGTTCATCTCCCGAAACATCCTTTCAGGCCGGGGGCGGCACAAGGGGAGCCGTGCCTCCAGCAATTCTGCCCAAAAATCTGAAGTTTCCAGGGGAAAAAAGCGCGCGTCAGCTCCGGAAGTCTGCCTGCTCCATTATGGCATAGTTGCTGCACTGGAGGGAAGTACCGGAGACCAGGCATCCCCGGGAAGTACCGCCATGTTAGGACAGCGCCGCATCTCCCCCCAGGAAGTCCGTGAGCTCAGGATCGCGGCGATCCGGCTGTTCGGGTTGGAGCAGGCCGCCAGCCGCGAGTTCTGGAGAACCTTGACCCTGGAGCAGGTGAAGCGGGCCTTTCGGCAAAAGGCCCGGCTGTTTCATCCGGACCTGCAGAGCTCGGTTTCTCCGGAGACAGTGAAACTCAAGGCGGAACGTTTTGTGGCGGTCAAGGAGGCCTATGAAATCCTGAGGCGTTTCCTTGGAGCCGGGCACCTCTATAGGTTACTGAGGCTCTGTTATTGGTAACCTCAAAAATTTACTGCCAACCCTGAAAAAATCTCCAGCAAACCAAATGCCTGGATATTTGCGGCATTCAAGTGGGATAATATTTCTCCCCTCCCTTGTAAGGATATTTAAATTTGGTATTTGAAGGATGTATTGCCAGAAAAGATTTGACATATAGGAGCATTTTTGAGATTAACCGTTGGTAATATGTAAACAATAAGCCGCGGCCAGACTTCCTGGCGTCATGACTCTTCTGACGAAACATCTAAAAGAGAAAAGAGTTATGGTAAAAGGCTGTGATTATCGGAAAAGTATACAGAGAATTCTTTTATTTTCAGGCTTGATCTTTTTATTTTCCTGTCCTTTTCTCATTGCTTCAACACCGCGAAACTGGGAAGCTGAATACGACCGCCTCCATGTGAAGATTGAGAAAAATTACCACGAGCCCAAAGGAGACCCTCCCCGGTTAGAACCTTACTTGCAGTGGCTGGAGAGAAAAGCCGGGGATAGGGATGAGGTGGCCTCCCTACTGGAGGAACTGAGGCAACTTGCCCAGCAAAATCCAGAGAATAAAGAGTGGAAAATGTGGATGGAGCGCTTTTCCTCTCTCCTGGATTTAGCTCAGGCGTCAGGGGAGAACACCGTTAACGGGGCCGTTTTGAGATTCATGCGCATAGAGGAGCCGAAGTTCCCCAAAGCTGGCAATTGGCAAAACGTGATATTTAAACTTAAAAACTATGGACGAAGAATTTATCTCAAAGCTCAGGAAACCAGATTTTCCACTAAAAGTGTCAAAAGTGCGGCCAAATGTATGATTAACTTCAGCATAAGAGATGTGGAAGGCAACCCTCGGGGAAACAGTGTTTATAAGGGCCGGAAAGGGGAATTCGGCCAACTTGATGAAGCAGGCAATTTGGTTATTCCGGAGCGTGATTTTGATATAAATTGCGAGCCAAGAAGTTCTTTTACTTATACTTCAAAAGGGGAACCAGCCGTACCTATCCGGGAAGAAGCCCGCTGGTGGAATTTCGGGGATGCGGACAAGGATGCCACTGATTTGATGGAGGAGTTTTTCAAAGACTCCATGTGCAAGACTCCGCCCAACGCCTGCGACAAAGGACACAAGCACTACAAAGCGTTGGCTCAGAAATATAATCTTGGCAAAGGCGTGGTATACAACGAAAGTTTTTATGGCACACTTTATGGAAAAGTTGAGATCGTGAGCCCCTCGGGCCGCTTTCCGGCCAAGGAGGCGACTGTAACCGTGAAATCCCCTCTGGATGGGGAAACCTGGACCGGAACCACAGATGACCAAGGCAAATATCAGATTGAGCACATGCTCCTGCACAAAGAATGCAAGCCGTTTATCATTACGGCCCGGTTCGGGCCCGACAAAGTGGTGGACAGCTTCTTCGGCCCTTTGGAGAACCCCGACCCAGACGCTTCTTATGAGAAAAACCTGGAAATCAGGAAAGGCAACGTTTCTTTTCAGGTTATCATTGATTCTCAATGGGATTCGCCGGCAACGGTGGATGAGCAGGGCAACCCTGTAAAACTGTATTCCGGGTCAAGCACAGTTATAGTTCAGGGCTTTCTCCGGTTCGTTCCAGAGAAGTCATCAGCAGGACATAATTACTATGAAGTCCGTGATTGCAACGTAAAATATGCGTATCTGGAAAAACTGTACGATTACGGGCACCCTCCGCAATGTCCCGAAGTGATTGAAGAATATGTTGATTACGGTTCTTTTGAGTTTCAACCATCTTTGGGGAGTTATGCTCTACGGCTGTCAAACCCCGCTGTACCTCTTCAAGATCATATTATTTTGATGGTTCTTTATGAGCCGACAGGGATTAAGATTAAAGGAATAAGAAAAATCTGCGAGGGGACAAATGTGAGGCCGGTGGTGAGAAAGGTGCCGGCTACTACTTCGGCTGATTTTGAAGGGGTGTTTCTGACGATACCCGCCCAACCCGGCAGTGGCCAAGCGACCCGGAAACTCTGTGGAAGGGGCGAACTGGCAGCGGAACTGAACCTGGTGCTCCCTTCCGGATCTGGAGAGGATGAAACTGAACCGTGCGATACCCAGATGCAAAAGATTCAATGGAAATTTTTTGGTCTAAAAAAGAATCCGTAGGATTCCGGCACATTTTCCCGATTTATCTTGAGCCCCACCGGGCTTAAAGGCTTGCTTCAAGCAGGATAGCCCAGATCTTCAGGCAGAAAAACCACCTCCCGCTCCAGGGTGATGCCGAAGCGTCGCCACACCTCCTCCTGAATCTCCCTGATCAGGGTTTTCACCTCCGCCGCGGAAGCCCGGCCTACATTGAGAATGAAGTTGGCGTGCTTCCGGGACACCTGGGCATCACCGCAGCGCCTTCCCTTGAAGCCGGCCTGCTCAATCAGGTGGCCGGCCGGCGGCCCCCCGGGCGGGTTTTTGAACACGCTGCCGCAGCTGCGGGGGTTCCGGGGCTGGCGGGCCCGGCGCGCGGCCATAAGCTCCCGCATGCGGGCCCGGATTTGCTCCGGCGGGGCTTCCTCCTCCAGGGCAAACTCCGCCTCCACCACCAGCCAGTGGGGGAAGTCCAGCAGCCGGGAGGTACGGTAGCCGAACTCCAGTTCCGCGGCGCTGAATTCCAGCAGCTGGAGCCGGGGGGTGAGCACCCACATCCGCTTAAGGAGCTGGCCCAGGTGCCGGCCGTGGGCCCCGGCGTTGAGGCGCACTGCCCCGCCCACAGTGCCGGGGATGCCCGCCAGGAACTCAAAGCCCTTGAGGCCCCAGCGGGCCGCGGCGCCGGCCAGGCGGGGGAGGGGCAGGCCGGCCCCGGCCCGGAGCACGTCCCCCTGCCTTTCCAGCTTCTTAAGGCTCCCGGCCAGATGCAGGGTCAGACCCGGCAGCCCTTTGTCATCTATCAGCACGTTGGAGCCCGCGCCCAGGAAAAACACCGGCTGGCCCCGGCGGTGGGCGTAGGCCAGGAGCCTGCAGGCCTCCTCCACGTCCCGGGGTGCCGCCAGCCGCCGGGCCGGTCCGCCGATTTTCCAGGTGGTGAGGGGAGCCAGGGGCTGCTCGTTGAAAACCGCCACCCCCGCCTCGCCGGGTGAAGCCGCCATGACTGTCGCTTCCGTCAATCCTGACTTTGGCCTTGCTTAAGTAATAATGGCATAAAACCCCTCCCCTGCGAAAGCCATATCCGCTTCAGACCTTCAAACCGGGCCGTCGGCCCCGTGCTCCCGAGGCTGGCTGTCCACCAGGCGGAATCCGGGCTCCCCCCGCGAGGCGGCGACTGGCAGGTCTCGGAAAGCCGCCGCTCCTTGACAAACCTACACTTTCTCGATAGCGTTTAGCTCAATATGGGGGTTGGGAGGCCGTGGCGCGGCTTAAAATCATCCTGTGGGGTCTGGTGATTTGGGGAATCATGGTGGGTGCCGCTGGCGCGGCAAACGGCAACCTGCCCGTGGCCTATGTGGACCTGCAGTACCAACTGATCAGGCAGGGGGTGGACAAGGATTTTGTGCTCCAGGCCTTTGCCGACCCCCGGAACCGGTTCCTGCCCGGAGTGGTCCGCAAAATCGCCTACCTGCGTCGGGAGCGCCCCGCGGACTACTCCCATTTTCTGAAGCCTGAAGTAGTGGCCCGGGGCCGTCTCTACCTCCAGGAGCATCGCCGCCACCTTATGCGGGCCATGCAGGTGTATGGGGTCCTGCCGGAGATCATCGTGGCCATCCTGACGGTGGAGACCGATTTGGGACGCGTCACCGGCAGGTACCCGGTGTTCAATGTGTTCGCCTCCCTGGCGGTGATGGACACCCCGGAAGTCATGGCCGAGGCCGGCTTAAGCCCCCGCTTGCGGATCAGGCTCAGGAAAAAGGCGGCCTGGGCCCGCCGGGAGTTGAAAGTCTTCCTGCAGTACTGCCAGCAAAACGGGCTGGACCCCTACCAGTTCCGGGGCTCCTGGGCCGGAGCCATGGGCTATGCCCAGTTTCTGCCTTCCAGCCTGGTGCGCTGCGGCAAGGACGGCAACGGTGACGGCAAAGTAGACCTCTTTGACCATGCTGACGCCATCTTCAGCATCGCCAACTATCTCAGGCGGAGTGGGTTCCGTCCGGGCAACCGGAGGACCTGGCGGCGGGCGGTTCTGGCCTACAACAACTCCGACGCCTACGCTGACACCGTACTGACGCTGGCCGCCTGGTATTAACTTCCTGCCGGGCATGACCGCCGGGCCGCCAGGGCAGCCGCATTCAACTAATCTGCAGCGGGGGAGCACATGGCCGAAGCAGATGTTGCTGTAGGCATCGTGTTGGGCAGCGCCTCGGATTGGGAGGCCGTGGAGCCGGCCGCGGCTCTGCTGAAAGAATGGGACATCGGCGTGGAGGTGACAGTGGCTTCGGCCCACCGCTCGCCGACCCGGGTGGAGGCCTATGCCCGGGAGGCCGCGGCCCGGGGCTTAAAAGTCATTATCGCCGTCGCGGGGTCCGCGGCCCACTTGGCCGGAGTAATCGCCTCCCATACCACCCTGCCGGTGATTGGGGTGCCCATTCCCAGCTCGGACCTCAAGGGTCTGGACAGCCTGCTGGCCACGGTGCAGATGCCGGCCGGGGTGCCGGTGGCCACCATGGCCCTGGGGGCGGCCGGGGCCCGAAATGCGGCCATCTTTGCTGCCCAAATTCTGGCCCTGAGCGATACCCGTCTTGCCGCGAGACTGCACCGCTTCAAAGAGGAGTTGGAAGAAAGCGTCCGCCGGCAGACCGAAAAAATACCGCCGGCCTACCGCGGGCAGTGAGGCCGTCATCTCCTCCCGGGCCGCGGCTGGGCCGTTTCCCGTCCAGGAGAACAAATCACCCGGTTTGTCTTATCTTGTTTGTCCCCGGAATATCTCCTATAAGCAGCCACCGAGATGAAACCTTTATCTCCGGGGGAGGGCCGCAGTCATGATGAACACCTCCATGGCGGACCTGGTCATCGACCTGGGGGCCCTGCGTCACAACTACCTTAAATTGCGCAGTCTGTGCGCCCCCGGGGTCAGGATGATGCCGGTGATCAAGGCCGATGCCTACGGCCACGGGCTCCTGCCCGCGGCCCGGACCCTGGCCGCGGCCGGAGCTGACTATCTGGGGGTGGGTTCCTGGGAGGAGGGCCGAGACCTGCGGCAGGAGGGCATCGGGTTGCCTATTCTGGTGCTTCTGGGGGTGTTGCCCCAGGAAGCTCAGGAGGCGGTGGGCCATGACCTGGAAGTGGTCCTCTACCGTCGGGACGTGGCCCTGGCCCTGGACGCTGCGGCCGGGATTCAGGGCCGGAAGGCCAGGGTGCACCTCAAAGTGGACACCGGCATGGGGCGGCTGGGGGTGGCGCCGGAGGAAGTGGTGCCTTTTCTGGAAAGTCTCAAACACTGTGTTCACCTGGAGGTCCTGGGGCTGATTTCCCACCTGGCTATGGCGGACCACGAGGATAAAACGTATACTTATCAGCAGATAGGGAAGTTTGAGGAAGTACTGGTTGCGGCCCGGCTTAAAGGTTGGGAGCTGCCCCTGAGCCACATCGCCAACAGCGCCGCGCTTCTGGAAGTTCAGGCCTCCCAATTCACCTTGGTACGCCCGGGCATTATGCTGTACGGCTCGCCCCCGGCCCCGAACCGAAAGATGCCGGTGGACCTGAAGCCGGTGATGACCTTCCGGAGTCAGGTGGTGCAGCTCAAGCACCTGCCGCCGGGGACCAGCATCAGCTATGGGGGCACCTATGTCACCCCTGACCGCTGTGACCTGGCGGTGGTGCCGGTGGGCTATTGCAACGGCTACAGCCGGCTGTTCTCCAACCGGGGGGCCGTGCTGATCCGGGGACAGCGGGCCCCTATCCGGGGCCGGGTGTGCATGAACCTCACTATGGTGGAGGTGTCCCACCTGGGCGGGGTGCAGGAAGGAGAGACGGTTACTTTGTTAGGGCCGGACGGCCAGGAGTGCCTCCGCGCTGAAGAGCTGGCCGGGTGGGCCCAAACCATCAGCTACGAAATTTACTGCGCCCTGGGAACCGCCAACCCGCGGCGTTACGTGGGAGCATAAGCATGATCACCCGAAAGAACGAAAGAGAACCGGAAATTTGCGTCGTCTGCGCCTGGCGCCGGGACTGCCAGAAGAAATTCTCCCTGGCCCACGGGCAGAAATGCCTGGAATTCACCCGGGACCTGACTCTCAAAGGCAGGACTCCGGAAGAAGAGAAGCCGCCCCGGGACGAATAAAGCAGCCAGCCGGACGCGGTTTCCGGTTTCCCTGTCCTGCAAAATCCGGTAAATAATTCCCCTGGATTCCCCGGCTCCAATCCGATATTTACTGCTGGATTCCTATGCGTCTGAAACAGCTTATCCGGGAACTTTTGTCCGCGGCGGCGGAAGCGGCCAGAGGCGCCGGCGAACTGGCCTTTGAGGTTCTGCCGGCCTTTGAGGTGGAAACCCCCAAAATTGCCGCGCACGGCGACTTCGCCAGCAACCTGGCCCTGGTGTTGGCCTCCCAGGCCAGGCGGGCGCCGCGGCAGATTGCGGAGATTTTGCTCCGATGGCTGGCTCCGCCCGAGGACCTGCTGGCCAAAGTGGAGGTTGCCGGCCCGGGGTTCATCAATTTTTTTATCCGGGAAGCCTATTGGTTCAGGGTGCTGACCGAAATTCACCGGTTGGGGCCGGCCTATGGCAACAGCGACCTGGGAGCCGGGCGCAAGGTCCAGGTGGAGTTCGTAAGCGCCAATCCCACCGGCCCGTTGCATATCGGTCACGGCCGAGGGGCTGCCCTGGGGGACGCCCTGGCCAACCTCCTGGCCGCCACCGGGCATCAGGTGGAACGGGAATACTACATCAATGACGTGGGCACCCAGATGCTCACCCTGGGAAAATCCCTGTATTTCCGGGCCAAGGAGCTTAAGGGCGAGGCAGTGGAGTTCCCGGCGGACGGCTATCAGGGGGACTACGTGAAGGATCTGGCCCGGCAGTACCTGGCGGAGGGAGGCACCCTGCCGGAGGAGCCGGATGAATCCGACTGGCAGGCCCTGGGCCGCTACGCCGGGGAGCAGATTCTGGCCGGCATTGCCCGGGACCTGCAGGACTTCGGGGTAACCTTTGATCACTGGTTCAGCGAGACCTCTCTTTACCAGGAAGGTTGGGTGGAGCGGGCCTTAAACCGTTTGCAGGAGGACGGTCTCCTGTATGAGCGTGAAGGGGCCCTGTGGTTTGCTGCCTCCCGGTTCGGGGACGACAAAGATCGGGTGATCCGCCGTTCCAGCGGTGCCACCACCTATTTCGCCTCAGACATAGCCTATCATCTGCAAAAAATGGAGCGCTCTTATGATTTGCTGGTGGATCTGTGGGGGGCGGACCACCACGGCTACGTGCCCCGTCTCCAGGCCGCGGCCCAGGCCCTGGGGTTCGGCCACCGCCTGCGGATTATCCTGGTGCAGTTGGTTTCCCTGCTGCGCCACGGCGAACCCGTGGCCATGACCACCCGGGGCGGCACCTTTGTTACTTTGCGGGAGGTCATGGACGAGGTAGGCAAGGACGCGGCCCGGTTCATTTTCCTGTCCCGGCGGGCCGATGCTCAGTTGGACTTTGACCTGGAGGTGGCCAAGCAGCAAAACCCAGAAAATCCGGTGTATTACGTGCAGTATGCCCATGCCCGTCTGGCCAGCGTGTTCCGGCAGCCCGGGGCGGAAGGCCTGGAGTCGCAGGCGCCGGACGCGGCCCTGTTTGCCCTGCTGTCTCTGCCGGAGGAAGTGGAGCTGGCCAAGAAGCTGGCGGCCTATCCGGAAGTGGTGGAGGGCGCGGCCAGCAATTTGGAGCCGCATCGCCTCACTTATTACTTGACGGAGCTGGCCTCCCAGTTGCATAGTTATTATTATAAGCACCGGTTCATTTCCGCTGATGCCAGCCTTACCAGGGCCCGGCTGGCCCTGGTGAAGGGAGTCAAGACCGTGCTGGCCCACGGCCTGGGGCTGTTGGGGGTCACGGCTCCGGAATCCATGTAAAGGGCTGGCTGCCTGAAAAAGCCGGCGCCGACACGGTGACGGCAAAGCTCTTCGTGTGGGGCGGCACAGCCTGCCCCAGTGGGAAGTCGGTCCGACCCGGCCACAGGGGTGCTTCCTTCGGGTCGGGCCGGGGGGAGAGGGAAGGCTTTGCCGGCGTCGGCTGCTCGCCGCAGGGGGGGATTATGAGTCAAACTCGGGGGAGGAAGAGCAGGAAAGGCCGGTGGCAGCTCGTCCTGGGAGTCCAGGAAGCCACCCTGGGCCTGGTGGGTATCAGTGCCCTGATGGTCTTGAGCTTCGCCTTGGGCACCCTGGCCGGCCGGGGGGACCTTTACCGGATTTTGTCCAGTTGGGGGCTACTCGGCTCAGAGACTATACAAGCGCCGTCATTGGATTTGCCTCAGGCCAGCCTTCCCCCTTTGGTTCCGGCAGTCCCCTTGCCCGGAGCCGCACGCAAGTTGCAGCAAGGCTCCATTGCTACACTTCCAGGCCCTCAGGCAGTCACCCAGCCACCAGGCAAATTCAGGCTCTCTGACCAGAGAGGCCCTTACAGCCGAGCTGAAGAACTGCGGCAGCTGCGGGAAGAAGTGGTCAAAAAGCTGAAGTTTCAGAACAGCCTGGAGAGCTGGACCTTCAAACCTGCCCATAAAAGCCGGGGGGTCGGTCCGCGGGGGACGGGCACCGTTCTGGTTCGAGTGGACAAATATCGGGATCGTCAGGCTGCCCGGGCCAGAGTGGCCGAACTATGCAACCAGGGAGAGGCGGTCACCCTCAAGGAGGGCCGAGACCAGGAAGGTCCTTATTTTCTGG
Organism: Deltaproteobacteria bacterium; assembly: GCA_019308625.1. Taxonomy (GTDB): domain Bacteria; phylum Desulfobacterota; class Desulfobaccia; order Desulfobaccales; family 0-14-0-80-60-11; genus DTHB01. The sequence goes on along the minus strand of JAFDHU010000024.1, from coordinate 1,781 downwards.
TTTACCGGCATAAATCAGCCGCCGCTCCTGCCGCACCGTCCAGCCGGAAACCTATCAGACAGCCGCAAAGCCGCCTGAAAACCAAACGATGAGCTGCCCGGCGGCGTCCCGGTTTAGGCCCTGCAACCCGGCTGCGCTTCTCCCCGCCGGTCGTATAGACCCGGACCGAACCAGCATCTTTGAGGCCGGCAGCCGTCAATCAAGGTCGTCGGCGATCGGAGGCTCCCCTTCTTCCTGACCCTCGCTTTCCATGGCCTCTTCGATCAACTGATCCACTTCGCCAGGGAAGTCCTCGCCCAGCTCGGGACCCAATTTTTTCAACACCTTGGCCATGCTCTTGGGATCATTCTCATCCACCCCGCCCCACAAAGCCGGATCAGCCAGCCGCTCCAGGCGGGTCTCCTCCGAGAGCCGCACGTTCACCCGGGAAACCACGCGCTCCATATTGGGGCTGCCGCACCGCCGGCAATTAGGGGTGAAGTGATTCTGGGGATTTAAAACGAGGAAATCGGAAATCCGGCGACAATCCCGGCAACGGTACTCATAGATGGGCATGGCGGTATCCTGCGCCGCAAAGTGCCGGGCTCTCAGCCCGCACGCCTTCAGTAGTGTACCCTGACCCGCATCCTGACCAAGCGGGTGATCTGGCGACGCGCTTCGCTATAATGCGAATCGCTGTGAGGCAAATTAGCCAAAGCCTTTCGGAAGTGAAACAGAGCCAGGGGATAGGCCTTGGCCCGGAGACTGTGGCAGCCCAGATAATAGTGGGCCAGCCCCAGCCTGCCTTTTTCCCCGTACAAGGTGCCCAAATTGTAGTAGACGTCAATAAAAGTGGGATTAAGGTGGTGAACTTTTTCCATCAGGCCCAGCGCCCTGTCAGTCTGTTTTTTTTCCTGGTAGATGCGCCCCAGGTAATAGAGTACGGTTTCATCCCGGGGGTGGGTGCGGGCCAGACGCTCCAAGGTCTGCTGGGCTTCGGCATAGCGGTTCTGCTGGAAGTGAAGCACGGCCAGCTCGCGCTCAATCAGGAAATTGCCGGGGGACAGGTCCAAGGCCTTCCGAAAGGCGGCTTCGGCCTCCGGGGCACGCCCCATTTTGGCCAAAGCCAGGGCCTGGCCGTAATGGTACAGAGGATTTAGGGGATCCCGCTGACTGGCCTGGTTCATGTGCCGGAGCAGCCTGGCCGGGCTGCCGGTTTGAGCCTCCAGCTTGATGGCAAAATAATGGAATTCCTCGCTGTCCCGTCGGGACGGCAGGCTATCTGAGTATTTGGCCAACTTATGGGCCAAATCCACGATGCGGCTGTCCACGTCGGGGTGGGTGCTCAGGTAAACAGGGATCTCCCCTCCCACAAACCAGCGCTGGCGCCCCAGCTTCTGGAAGATGCTCAGCATGTCCCGGGGGTTGTAGCCGGCTGCCAGCATCCACTTGAGGCCCAGACTGTCGGCCTCCCGCTCATGATCCCGGCTGTATTTCAGCATGGCGGTTTCCCCGGCCGCCATGGAGCCGGCCATCAGGGATTGGGCCAAGGGGCCAGCTCCCAATAAGACACCGGCCAAGACCCCCAAAGCCGAAGCGATGTTCACCAGCCGGGATCTTTCCAGCTGCTTGGCCAGATGCCGGGCATAAATGTGAGAAATTTCATGGGCCAGGACCCCAGCCAGTTCCCCCTCCCGCTCCATGGACCGGATAAAGGTGGTGGTGATAAAGACATAACCCCCGGGGACCGCGAAAGCGTTGGTTGTGGGATCCTCTATAATGAAAAACCGGTATTTGTAAGG
>JAFDHU010000354.1 GCA_019308625.1 Deltaproteobacteria bacterium | reverse complement strand
CCGCTCACTCCGGATTTGCAGTCGGCGATGAGGGAGTCCAAGCGGACCAGACCGGCCTTGACCAGGGGGGCCAGGCCCAGGATGACGCAGGTGGGGTAGCAGCCGGGGTTGCCCACCAACCGGGCGACCTTGAGCTGCTCCCGGTAGAGTTCAGGTAGCCCGTATACTGCCTCGGCCAGCAGGTCCGGGGCAGTGTGGGTCTGATACCAGGCTTCGTAAACTGACCGCTCCCGGAAGCGGAAGTCGGCGCTCAAGTCCACCACCCGGCAGCCGGCGGCCAGAAGTGAGGGCACCACCGCCATAGCGGTCTGGTGGGGCACCGCGGTGAAAACGAACTCCGCCCCGGCGGCCACGGCTTCGGGATCCGAAGTAGTGAAGGGGAGGTCAACGATACGGGCCAAGGCCGGGAAAACCTCAGACACCGGCCGGCCCCGGTATTCCCGGGAGGTGGCGGCCACTAGCTGGGCTTGGGGGTGCCGGGCCAAAATCCGCAGCAGCTCCTGGCCGGTGTAGCCGGAGGCGCCGAACACCGCCACCCTGATTGCGGGGGACATGCTGGCAGGCTTAGCGTTTGGAGTACTGGCAGCCGCGGCGGGCGCCCCGGCGGCCGTATTTTTTGCGCTCTTTGATGCGGGGGTCCCGGGTCAAGAGACCGGCCTTCTTGAGCACGGCCCGGTACTCCGGGTTCAGGGCCACCAGGGCCCGGCTCAGCCCATGCCGAATGGCCCCGGCCTGGCCTTCCGGCCCGCCGCCCTGGACGTTCACCAGGATGTCCAACTCCGGCCCCAGGTCCAGCAGGTTCAGGGGCTGCCGGGCCAGATTGCGGGTGGTCTCCAGAGGGAAGTAGTCCTCAAACTCCCGCTTGTTCACGATGATGCGGCCGTTGCCAGGCCGCAGGAAAACCCGGGCCACCGCGGTTTTCCGTTTGCCCACCGCGTGGATGTTGAAACCTTCCGCCATTAATCCTCCCAGGTGAGGGGTTGCGGCTGCTGGGCCGCATGAGGATGTTCTGCCCCGGCGTAAATCTTCAGTTTCTTGAGCTGCCTCCGGCCCAGGCTGTTTTTGGGGAGCATGCCCCGTACCGCATGCCGGAGCACTTCTTCCGGCTTCTTCTTCAGCATCTGCCGGGCAGAGGTAGACTTTAAACCGCCCATGTAACCGGAATGCCGGTAGTAAACTTTCTTGTCCAGCTTGTTGCCGGTAAAGCGCACCTTGTCGGCGTTCACCACCACCACAAAGTCTCCGGTGTCGGCGTGGGGCGTAAACACCGGTTTGTGTTTGCCTCGCAGCACTGAGGCGATCCGGGAGGCCAGACGGCCCACCACCTGGCCTTCGGCATCCACCAGATACCACTGCCGGGAGGCCTCTTCCTTTTTTGCCATGAAAGTCTTCATAACCGTCCCTTTTCAAATAAACCTGGTAAATATATCGGCGATGACCCGAAATTGTCAAGAGGCTGCAGCCGCTTTTCTGGCTTAGGGAGGGGTCTTCTCCCGCGCCGGGCTGACCCGGTCCAGCAGCGCTTGCAAAAGTCTGCCCTCCAAGGGCGGCTCCCCCTGCTTGACAAACCGGGGAAATATTTGCTATGACCAAGTGGTCATAAAGGTAAAGTTATGGCTGAAACCGTCCGCTCCACCTTCCTCAATCTGCCTCCGGCCAAACAGGAAAAGGTCCTGGAGGCGGCCTTGGCCGAGTTCGCCGACAAGGGCTATGAGCAGGCCAGCGTCAATGTCATGGTGTCGGCCTCCGGCATCGCCAAGGGCTCGCTCTACCAGTATTTCAAGGATAAAAAGCACACCCTGGTGCGGGTCAAAGAGGACACCGCGGGAGAGGATTTTTTCACCCGGCTGGAGAGGTCCCTGATGGCCGGGGTGGAGTTCATCCGCCAGCATCCCCGCATTTACCGGCTCTATCTGAAAATTCTGTTTGATCAGCGGGTGCCCCAACGGGAGGTGCTCTTAAAGGCGGTGCGCCGGTTTGCCGCCGACTATCTGGGGTCTCTGGTGCGCCAAGGCATGGCCCGGGGGGAAATCCGGGCCGATCTGCCCGGCGACACCCTGGTTTTTCTCCTGGATGCGTTGCTGGACCGCTTTCTCCAGGCCCTCTGCGTGCCGGCCTTTGACGTCACCCTTAACCTGGATCAGGTCGGGGAGGAGGAAGTCCGCCGGAGAGTGCAAGAACTGGTGGCAATTTTGCGGGCCGGATTGGCCGCCGACTCCGGAGAGACCATAGCCGGCTAAAGCGGCCGGTCACGAAGATTATTTTTTTATTCACAATGTGACCAGATGGTCATAAATGGAGGCGTCATGAGAGGTTTAAACGGCTATTTTGCTGATCCGAAACTGGTGCCGGTTTATGAAAAGGTCATGGCCGGAGAGCGGCTGTCCCGGGAGGACGGCTTGACCCTGTACCGCTCCTCGGACCTGCTGGGGGTGGGCTATCTGGCCGACCTGGTCCGGCGGCGCCTGCATGGCAACCGAGCCTACTACATTTACAACCAGCACCTCAA
>JAFDHU010000353.1 GCA_019308625.1 Deltaproteobacteria bacterium | reverse complement strand
CTTGTGAGCCGCTCCACTTCTGGACCATTGCGCCTTCTCCTCACCGGCCCGCCCCAATGCGGCAAGACCACCGTGGTGCGCCGGGTGGTGGAAGCCTTCCCCGGCCAGGCCGCCGGATTTTACACTCAGGAGGTGCGGGAGGGGGGCCGGCGGCTGGGCTTTGTTATCGTTACTCTGGACGGGGAGGAGGCTTGGCTCAGCCACGTGGATTTTACTGGTCCCCATCGGGTGGGGAAATACGGGGTGAGCCTGGAGAACCTGCACCGGGTGGCCCTGCCGGCCATGTCCCTCCGCCCCGGCATTGACCTCATCGTGGTGGATGAGGTGGGCAAGATGGAGTGCCTGTCCCCTCGCTTTATCCGGGCCTTGGAGGAGCTGTGGGCCGCTGACGTGCCGCTTTTGGTTACGGTGGCGGCCAAAGGCGGCGGCTACATTGCTCAGGTCCGGGAAAAACCGGATGCCCTTCTGATGGTGGTCACCCCGGAAAATCGGGATGAGCTGCCGGAGAAGATTCTGTCTTTGCTCACTGGCCAGCTCTGAGAAGCCCCCTCGGGCAACCGCCTGCCCCGGCGGATGACGAAGCTTTCCCGGCCTACTGTCAACCTCGGCTCAGTTGCTTTTTTCCAGGGCGCTTTCTATAATTTTTTTTGATGAGGGCGAAGACCTGGATCGAGGTGCGTTTTCTGGTACCGACCCGCATGCAGGAGGAGGCCTCCCTGTTTCTGACCGATTTCAGCGGGCGGGGGGTGATACTGGAAGAGGGCCCGGACTCCGACGGGGTGGTGGTCCGGGCCTTTTTCCGGCCCGAAGAATTTGGCCCCTGGCAGCAGGATCAGCTCCAAGAGTATCTGAAGCGTTTGAGTAGCTATGAGCTTTATCCCTTGGGACTGGAAATCCGCCAAGCCGCGGAGGAGGATTGGGCCGAGGCCTGGAAAAGGCATTTCAAGCCCGTGAAGGTGACCCCCCGGCTGGTGATTCGGCCGCCGTGGGAGGAATACCGGCCCGCGGCCCACGAAGTGGTAATCACCATCTATCCGGGCATGGCCTTCGGCACCGGCCGTCACCCCACCACCATCCTGTGCCTCAAGGCCCTGGAAGAGATTCTGGCCGGGGGAAACCTGCCAGCAGGGGAGAGCGTCTGGCAGGTGCTGGACGTGGGCACCGGCACCGGTATCCTGGCCTTGGCCGCCGCCCGTCTGGGGGCCAGGGTGCTGGCTATTGACGTGGACCCGGAAGCCGTGGCCGCGGCCCTGGAAAACGTCCGCCTGAATGCCCTGGAGGACGCCGTCCTGGTGGAGGACACCCCCCTGGACAAGCTGAGGCAGCGATTTCCCCTCATCCTGGCCAACCTCACCGCCCACGATCTCCGGCAGTTCGCCGAATCCCTGGCTGGTCGCCTGACCTCCGGCGGCACTCTCATTGCCTCGGGCTTCCTCAACGAAGATCTGCCGGGGCTGCTGGACCGCTTCGCCGCCAGCGGTCTCAGACGGGGCTGTTTACCGAACAGGATTGGGTGGCTTTGGTGCTCCGGCGGCCCTGACCGGCAGGGTTCCGCCGACACAGGGAATCACCCGAAAGCCAGGAAAACTGCCTCCCGGAGAGCGTTAACATCGTTGCCTTGAACCTGAAAAACAAAACCCCCGGCCCGGCAACCACCGCCCTGCGGCGCTTTTATGCCCCGCCGGAGGCTTTTGCCGGGGGAGAAGTGGTGCTGGACGCCGAAGAAAGCCACCACTTGGCCCGAGTGTTGCGGCTGTTGCCAGGAGCCCGGGTGGTGGTCTCAGATGGCTGCGGCCGCCAGGTGGAGGCGGAGGTCCTTAATCTGAGTAAGGGCACCGCAGTGCTCCGGGTAATCAGAGAGCTGCCCCTTACCGGAGAATCGCCTTTGCAACTCACTCTGGCCATCGGGCTGGCCAAGCGGGAGGCCCTGGATGCGGTCATCCGTCAGGCCACGGAGATGGGAGTGAAGCTTATTCTGCCTTTTACTTCCGCCTATTCCGAGCCCACCACCCCGGAGCGGCAAGCCCGCCGCCTGGTGCGGTGGCAGCGGCTGGCCCGGGAAAGCCTGAAGTCCTGCCAGCGGGCCTTTCTGCCGGAGATTGCCTCGGTACAGGATTTTCCCCGAGTACTGCCCGGCCCCGAGGATGTCAAAATAATTTTTTGGGAGCAGGAGCGCTCCGGGGGGCTGGCCCGGATGGTGCAACGTCCCCGGCCGGCCGGGGTCCGCCTGCTTATCGGCCCGGAAGGGGGCTTTAAGCCTGAGGAGGTGGCCCAGGCCCGGCAGGCGGGGTATGAGATTGCCAGCCTGGGGCCCCGCCGCCTCAAAGTGGAGACCGCGGCCTTGGCCGCGCTGGCGCTGCTGCAGTTCGCCTGGGGGGATCTGGCCTGATGGCGGCCCTGCCTTACTATGATCTGAACACTTATCTGCGCCGGCGTTTCGGGGTCCGGGTACAGAAAATCACCCTGGACGCCGGCCTCACCTGCCCCAATCGGGACGGCCGGGTGGGGATGGGGGGCTGCCTTTACTGCAACGCCCGGGGCTCCGGCACCGGCGCCTGGAGCCGGGGCTTGAGCCTCACCCGGCAACTTACCGAAGGCGCGGCCCGCCTGTCCCGGCGCTATAAGGCTGATCGGTTCATTGCCTATTTTCAGAGCTTCTCCAACACCTACGCCCCCCTGGAGCACCTGCAAGCGCTGTATGAGGAAGCCTTGGCCTTTCCCGGGGTGGTGGGCCTGAGCGTGGGTACCCGGCCCGACTGCTTGAGCGACGAGGTCCTGGACCTGCTGGCGTCATACGCCCGCCACCGGCTGGTGTGGCTGGAGCTGGGGCTGCAGTCCGCCCATGATGAAACCCTGCGGCTCATCAACCGGGGCCATGACGTGGCCTGTTTCACCCGGGCGGTGCAGGCGGCCGCGGCTCGGGGGTTGGAAACGGTCGTCCACGTGATTTTGGGCCTCCCCGGCGAAGGCCCGGCTCACCAAGCGGCCACGGCCCGGTATTTGGCGGGGCTGCCCCTCCAGGGGGTGAAGATTCACCTGCTTTACGTAATCCAGGGCTCGGGCCTGGAGCGCCTGTACCGCCGCGGCGAATATCAGCCCCTGAGCGAGGCTGCCTATGTGCAGGCTGTGGTGGATTTTATTGAACTCCTGCCGCCGCATCTGGTCATCCATCGCCTGACCGGCGACCCGCATCCCCAGGAGCTGGTGGCCCCGGCCTGGTGCCGGAACAAGGCCCGGGTCCCGCTTCCCCCACCGCCGCACCGCTCCCTGCCACCCAGACCGGAGGCTGCCTTTCAGGATGATAGCCAGAAAGAGGAGGGCCCTGGAGACCGGGAGTTTCTTCCGGCAGCCGGGAAACCCGAGTGTGGCATGAAATCTGAGCCCTCAAAAACCCGCAACCACTGGCTGTGGTGGCTTCTGGCCGGACTGGCGGTGTCTGCGGTCGCGGGCGCCTGGCTGCTCCATTTCTATATTGAACCCGTGTCGGCATGGCTGGGCCGGCTTTATGAGTATTGCCAGGAAAAGGAAAGAATCCGGGACCTTGTCAAGCAAGCCGGCC
>JAFDHU010000352.1 GCA_019308625.1 Deltaproteobacteria bacterium | reverse complement strand
GGCGGTGGTGAGGGGGGCGTCTTCGACCCTGGTGGTAGGGTCCGTGAAAGACAAGTACCTGAAAATAGGGTTAAAATTAATGTAAAAATAAAGTTTTGTTCCCGCGGGGACGAGTTCTTAAAAAATAATAACCAAAAAAGTAAAAAATTCTTTTGAAATGATAAAAATTGTGTTATAAGGAGCCTACAGGCAGATGAAATCTTGTTTTGCAAGAAATTTTACTGCATGGAGAAAATCTTATTTTCTTGCGAGAATTTCCTTGGCATCCGTTTTGCTACCTTGGACCCACCAGGGGGAGGTCCCGCCTGACGAGGGTGTCGCATGAAAAAATCCGCCAAAACTAGTCGGGAGGAGGAAGTCCTGCGGGATTTCATGCGCGTCCTGGAGATGGTCCGGGCCGCCAACGCCACCTTGGTGCACGCCTCGGAGGAGGAAGCCCTCCTCAGGGAATTCTGCCGCATCCTGGTGGAGACCGGCGGCTATGCCTTCGCCTGGGTGGGCGCCCCGGAAACGGGGGAAGGCCGGCAGGTGGTGCCCCTGGCCTCCTGGGGGGAGGAGGACGGCTACCTTGCCAACCTTACCTTCACCTGGGATGACGAAGAGCTGGGCCGCTCGCCCACCGGAGTTGCCCTGCGCACCGGCAAGATCTCCCTGTCCCGGGACCTGGAAAAAGACCCGGATTTCGCCCCCTGGCGGGAGGAGACCCTGGCCCGGGGCTTGGCCTCCTGTCTGGCCCTGCCTTTGACCACCCCGGAGCAGTGTCTCGGCGTGCTGACTGTTTTTGCCGGGCAGCCCGAGGCCTTCCCCCCGGAAGAAGTGGATCTCCTCTCCAAGCTGGCCCAAACCCTGGCCTTCGGCCTGCAGGCCCTGCGTTGCCGCCAGGAATGGCAGCGCTGCCGGGCGGAACTGGATTTCAAGAGGCACATGCTGGATTTGGCCGGCGAGGCCCTCTTCATCCATGACCTGACGGGGCGCTTTCTGGAGTTCAATCGGGCCACCTATGAAGACCTGGGTTACAGCGCCGAGGAACTGCGGCAACTGAACCGCTTCCAGTTGGAGCCCCCGGAATTCGCCAAACTCCAACAAGACCGGTTGCAGGAGCTGCTGGACAAGGGGGAGATTTCCTTTGAGTCGGCGCATTTCCGCAAGGACAGCTCGGTCATACCCCTTCTGGTCCATGCCCGGGTGGTGGAAAAGGAAGGCCAGAAACTCATCCTCAGCGCTGCTCAGGATACCAGCCGCCTCCAGCAGGTCACCGAGTGGAGCAGGCGCAACTGGGAGTGTTCCGCCTGCGCCTGCAGGATGGCCGCCTGGAAGAGGCCAGCCCCCAGTTGGCCCGCATCTTCGGCTATGCCGATGTTCAGGAATTCCAAAAAGACTTCCTGTTGCTGAAGAGTTTTGCCGACCCCGGCACCCAGCAGAAGCTGTTTGCCGCCTTCAAAAACGGGGAGCTCAAACGGTTTGAAGCCCGCTGCTACCGCAAGGACGGCTCCTTGGCCTGGATCCATCTGTCCGGCCGCCTCCTGGTGCCCCAGGGCTATATTGAAGGGGTAGTCACCGACATCAGTGAGACCAAGAGGCTGGAGGAAGAGCTCCACAAAGCCGAGGAAAAATACCGGGTGCTGGTGGAGCAGCAGTTGGGACGGTCGCTCCTTTATGCCATGGAGCGCAACCGCCTCAAGCAGGAGCTGGCCCGGGAAAAGGAACTGACCGACAAGGTCATCGGCTACAGCGAGGACGGCATCCTGGCCTTTGACCGCAACTTCCGCATCACCCTGTGGAACGCCGGCATGGAGGCGGCCACCGGCCTCAGCCGCAAAAAACTCCTGGGCAAAAATCTCTTCACCATCCTGCCGGTGTTCCGGGAGGTCCACGAATCCGGCCGGTTCGGGGCCGTGCCTGCCAAGCACCTGTTGGACAGCTCCCGGCCCTTGAGGTTGTCCCCCTTGAGTCCGGAGGGGTTTTTTGAAGCCCATTACTTCCCCATGAAAAATGAAGCCGCCGAACTCATCGGCGGAATCATCGTCATCCGCAACCTCACCGCCTTAAGGAAGGCCGAGGCGGCCCTGAAGGAAAGAACCCGGGAGGATGAGTCTCTCAAGCAGACCGCAGGGCTCTACCGCCTTATTGCCGCAAGCCTGCCCCTGACCGGGGCCAAGGCCTATGCCGACGGGGCCATTGATTTTTATGATGACAAGATTGAAGAACTGACCGGCTACCGCCGGGAGGAATTCGACTCCCGGCGTCTCAAATGGCCAGACCTCCTGGAGGAGCAATACCGGCAAAGCCGGAGCCAGGCCATTGCCAGGGCAACGCAGGAAGGCGGTTCCTATACGGTGGAATATCCCGTCAAGACCAAGCCGGGACATACCCTGTGGCTGAAGGAAAGCGGCCAGGTAAGTCTGACTCCGGCAGGCGGCCTGGAGCATCTGGACCTGATTCTCCTGGACATCACCGAGCGCAAGCTGAACGAGGAAATCGGACCCAAGTTGGAGGCCCAGTTGCGCCAGGCCCAGCGCATGGAGGCCATCGGCACCCTGGCGGGCGGCATCGCCCATGACTTTAACAACATTCTCGGGGTGATGCTGGGCTATACCGAGATGGCCTTATACAGCCTGAAAGACGACGGCGAGCTGAGGCGGAAGCTGCAGCAGATTTTGAAGGCCGGCCAGCGGGGCAAGGAGCTGGTGAGCCAGATTCTGGCCTTCAGCCGCCCCGGCAAGCCCGAACGCAAACCGGTCAAGCTGAGCCCCATCATCAAAGAGACCCTGAAGATGCTCCGGGCCACCATGCCCACCACCATTGAAATCGTCAGCCACATGGAAGAGGACCACGACACCATCCTGGCTGATCCCACCCAGATTCACCAGGTGCTGCTCAACCTGTGCGCCAACGCCGCTCACGCCATGCGGGAGAAAGGCGGGGTGCTGGAAGTGGCGGTGGAGGCGGTGGACTTGGATAAAAAGGCCGCGGCCCAATATCACGACCTGGCCCCCGGCCCCTATGTCCGGCTCAAGGTCAAAGACACCGGCCACGGCATGGACAAGGAGACCCTGGAGCGCATTTTTGACCCGTTTTTCACCACCAA
>JAFDHU010000023.1 GCA_019308625.1 Deltaproteobacteria bacterium | reverse complement strand
CGCCAGTCATTACTTCTGACTGGGAGGCCGATGGTCAACCCTCCCATCGGCTTCGGGGTCTGCAAGATGCAAATCTTTAACGGCAGGCTGTCGTTAAAGATGGGCGTGGAATTCAAGTGGATGCCGCTGGGGCCGGACGCCCGGGGCCAGAAATTCAACCGCGGCGTAGTTATTGCACCCATCCTGCCCTCGCCTTTCGGCGGAACAAAATAAAGCCACCAAGCGCTGCCCAGTCACCTGAAGCTGTCAGTCCTGGATTTGGAGAAGGGGGCTAAGGCCCGCCGCCGCCAACTTCCTTCCCAGGCCTGAAGGGTATTTGGCTTCGCCCAGAGGCAGAATCCTGCTATACGCACCCCACGCGGTCGGGTGAAAAAACCGGACTTTTAGGCGGCAGGGGATTGACATCGTTTCCAGAAAAAACTAAGTATTAATATCCTTGAAAGAACCCATTTCCGAGGAGGAGAACATGGCGGGTGAAACCCTAGAGGTCAGCGACACTACCTTTGAACAGGAAATTCTCGGCTCTGACATGCCGGCTTTGGTGGACTTTTGGGCGGCTTGGTGCGGTCCCTGCCGGGCGGTGGCTCCGGTGGTGGAAGAGCTGGCCAAAGATTATGCTGGCAGAATCAAGGTGGCCAAGATGAATGTGGATGAAAACGCCAGGACCCCCGCCAAATATGGCATTCGGGCCATCCCTACACTGATTGTCTTCAAGGACGGCCAAGTGGTGGAGCAGATCACCGGGGCGGTTTCCAAGAACGTCATTGAGTCGGCCATCAAGAAGGCCCTGTAGGCATTGGCTATGTCAGCCTGGGATTATGAGGTGATCATCATCGGAGGAGGGCCGGCAGGTCTCACTGCGGGCCTGTATGCCGGTCGGGCCCGCCTCCAGGCCCTGCTGGTGGAAAAGCTTATCCACGGCGGGCAGATGATGACCACGGACTTGATTGAAAACTATTCCGGTTTCCCCGAGGGAATTTCCGGGCCTGAGTTGAGCGACCGGATGCGCCAACAGGCCGAGCGCTTTGGGCTGGAGATCGTCACCGGCGAGGTCAAGGCCTTGGAGCCCGGTGACGGGGGCCATGCGGTGGTGCTGGAGGACCGCACCCTCAAGGCGGGTGCGGTGATCATTGCCACGGGAGCCAGGTACCGGCGTCTGGGGGTACCGGGAGAAGAGACCTTCACGGGGAAGGGGGTCAGTTTCTGCGCCACCTGTGACGGCGCCCTGTATCGGGACCAGGAAATCGCCATGATAGGCGGGGGGGACAGCGCCCTCAGTGAGACCCTCTTCCTGGCCCGCTTCGCCAAAAAAATCCATCTGATTCACCGCCGGGATGAGTTTCGGGGGGCCAAGTACCTTCAGGAGCGGGTCCTGGGTCTGGATCAGGTCCAGGTGCACTGGAACACGGTGGTGGAGGAGTTCCAGGGCGATGACCTGGGTTTACAGGCCTTGAGAATCAAAAACGTGAAAAGCGGGGGGATTGCCGTACTGCCGGTAGCCGGAGCCTTTGTGGCTATTGGCATCAGCCCTAACACCGAGTGGCTTAAGGGGCTCCTGCCTCTGGATAGGGGGGGCTTTATCCTTACCGACGAAAACATGGCCACCCAAATTCCGGGAATCTTTGCAGTCGGGGATGTCCGGGCCAAAAAACTCAGGCAGATCGCCACCGCGGTGGGGGACGGTGCCACGGCGGCCATCTCCGCCGAACATTACCTCCAGGACCTGAAGCAAAAATAGCAGGGTAACCCGATGCCTTACCGGTTTCTGGCAAAACTGGCCCTGGTAATTACTTTGGCGCTGTCGCTGAGCGCCTGCGGGACCATCAAGAGCTGGTTCGGCAAGAAGGAGACGGAGAAGCCTCCTGAGGTGCTGGCCCAGGAAGGGATCCGCCTGTTGCGCAAGAAAAAGTATCTGGACGCAGCCGAAACCTTTGAAAAACTAAAGGACCGCTATCCTTACAGCCAGGAAGCCCTGCTGGCCCAAATCAAGCTGGCCGATGCATACTATTACAAGAGAGAATACGAAGAGGCCCTGCAGGCTTACAAAGAGTTTGAAAAGCTTCACCCCACCAACCCGGCGGTGGCCTACTGCATCTACCGACAAGGTTTATGTTACTATCGGCAGCGCTCCACCATTGACCGGGATCAAACCTTTACCGCTCAGGCCTTGCAGGAGTTTCAGCGCCTGAGGCAGAAATATCCGCAATCGGCATATGCCCACAAGGCGAACAAGTACATCGCTCGTTGCCGTCGGGATTTGGCGGCCCATGAGTTTTATGTGGGGGAATTTTACTTCCGGACCAAGCACTACTCTTCAGCCCTGGAGAGATTTCAGAACCTGGCCGAAGAATTTCCGGAATTCCAGCCAGCGAAGGTGAAGAGTTACATAGCTAAATGCCAGGTGAAGATCGCTCATCCTGAAAAAAAGTCCGGAAACTTTATCACCAACCTGTTTGACGCCAGATGGTGAAAGGGGGAGGGGACAAACCCTGCCGGGCTGCCGCCACTGTCTTTGTAATTTTATTCTCCTTCCTTTTGTCAACCATTTCCTGGGGCTTGCCTGAGGCCGATTCCTGCCGAACGCCTTCAAAACGGGTCGTCTGTTAACAGGCTGAGACCCAGCTTATTTCCCGAAAGGGTAGCGCACCGAAACCCTTCCGAATGGCGGAAAGAAGCCTAGGGGGAGAGTGCCTTCAGGGAGGGGTAGTGGGTCAGGTCAAAACTGATGGGGGTGACGGCGATATAGCCGGCAGCCAAGGCTCCCCAGTCGGTGTCAGGGTCCAGGTCCCGGCGTTCGTTGATTTCCGCCAGCCAGTAATAAATCCTCTCTCGGGGGTCAATGCGGCGTTCAAAGTGTTCCACCAGGGGGCCGGTATCCTGACGGACGATTTTGATGCCCCTGATTTGGTCTTCGGGCAGGGCCGGCAGGTTGACATTGAGGCAGACCCTGGGAGGCCAGGCGGCCCAGTTCCGGAAGCGGGCCACTACCTGACGGGCCAGGCGGGCGGCGGCATCAAAATCCGGGTTTTTATAGGTATTCAGGGAAAAGGCCATGGCCCTCACTCCCAGGATGGCGGCTTCAGTGGCCGCGGACACGGTACCGGAATAGAGCACGTTGATGCCCACGTTGGGCCCCAGGTTGATGCCGGAGACCACCAGGTCTGGGTGGCGGGGCAGGAGCTCGGCCAAGGCGATTTTCACGCAGTCGGCCGGGGTGCCGGTCACTGACCAGCCCTGCAGGCTGTCCAGGCTCACCTGCTTTACCCGCAGGGGGTGGCTCAGGCTGATGGCGTGGCCCACGGCGCTCTGCTCGGTGTCCGGGGCCACCACCATCACCTCCTCCAGGGTGCTTAATTCCCGGTACAGGGCCTTGAGCCCTGGGGCATGGATGCCATCGTCATTGGTAATCAGTATCATGTCTTTCACCCAGGCCGGGATGGGAGAGACGGCCCCACCGTCCCGCCACGCAATCAGGCTGTCCTTGACGCGGTCTCCTTACCTGGATTCAACCGCTTTCCCCGGGTTTCTCAGTCAGCTTCTGCATGTATTCCTGCCACTCCTGGTAAGGCTTGAGGGGAACCAGGGCACGCTCCACTTTCTTGCCGCGCTTCAGGCTCACTTCCACCTTGTCCTTATCAGGTTTGGCGAGCTCTGCCAACGCCAGGAGCGGTTTGCCCGCGGAATCCTTGAGTTCCAGGAGATAAGTGCCAGGCTGCGGAGTTGCGACGGCTGGCAGGAGCTCGGTGTATTCCAGGTCCTGGAATTTCACTAGACCCGCCTCCAGGCGCAGGGCAGACTGGCTGAGGCTCTGACGGTCCGGGCCAGTGAGTTTCCAGGATTTGGCCGCCTTTACGGCGGTCCAGGTCTGGCCGGGCGGGCCCCAGACGACCTGATGGACTTCGGCCACTTGGCCGGTCCAGAGGCGGCGGTCCTCCAGGCGGGCGATGCCGTCCTGGAGGTCTTTAAGCAGGCGCTGTGCCACCAGGAACACCGGCCCGGTCCTGCCTTTGCGGGCATAAATATCCTGCTTGCGGGAGCGGCCCAGAAACAGGGTGGCGGTTTCCTCTTTTCCCTGGGTTATAATCACTTCGCCTTGGGGCTGGGGGGCCAGCCCGAAGGCGGCCAACTCCCGGGCGCGGGGTTTTTCGGAGACAAACTCCTTGATGCGGGCCATATCCAGGCGGCGCAGGAGGGATTCCACCCGGTCGGGGCGGACTTTGAACTTCTCCCGTCCGGACCACTTCCAGACGGCGGGGGAGACCTGACGCAGATCCGCCTGCAGCGAGTCCAGCCGGATTTTCAGCCGCTTAACCTTAGCCACAGAGATTTCCACGAGCCTTTTGTCCCTCAGGGCGGTCAGGGGACGGTCCAGGGTGTACTTGTCCGCCGCGCTGATGACCAAAACCTCGGGGGACTGGTCTCTTTGGGCGTAATAGCCATGCTTTCCGGGAGTGGCACTTCCTATCACCAGGCGGTGAGCTTTGCCTTGGGCGGAGAATTCCAGGATGAAAGTGGGCTGGTCCAGGCCAAAGGGCTTCAGGTCCTTTTCCTCACCCAGGGTCCGCTCCCGGCTGAGATAGGCCAGGGAGGAGACCAGGGAGCGGACCACGTCCTGGTCAGCCTTGGCCTGAACCGGCCGGGTTATCTGCCAGACCTTTTCCTGCTTTTCCAGACGGATGACTTCCTTACCTTTTTTCAAGGTGAGGGCGGAGATGTGGGCGTCTTTGAGCTGGAAGAGGCGCTTGGCGGCCTGCTCCGCCGCCTCTTTACGGCTTTCCTGCCAGCTCAGCAGGAAGTAGGCCCCTGCCAGCACCACAAACACGGCCAAAAAGGCGAGCAGGCGGCGAGGCTTCATGCTGTGGTTACCCCCTAGACTCCATCACCTGGAATTTTCAGCCACCTCCAAGGAGTGAGCCGGCATTTTCCCTCCTGCCCGGGTCTTCTCCGCCCGAGGAGGGGAAAAAGCCGGTGCCAGCGAGTCTTGCGGCTGGTTCAGGTTTTATCAGCAAATGCATTGCTGGCGCCAAGTCAGTCCCGGTGCGGTTATGGGGACGGGATGCCCCGCCGCCTCCGGCGCCGGAGATAGGCGGAGACGCCGGCGCCCACCATGATTAAAGGTACCAGCACCATGGAGCCGAGGAAGAGCACCCAATGCTGCCAGCGGGCCAGCATCAGGGGCTGGGCTTGGCGCTTCTGGCGGACGAGAATCTGCTGCTCCTCTTCTGCCAGGAAATTCACCGTATTGAGAAAAAGGTCGCCGTTCATGGACAGGTTGAAGTAACCGTTGCTGGCAAAATCCACGTCGCCGAACACCGCCAGATAGGTTCGCTTCTCCGGGGCCGATTTTTCCCGGCTGCCGGACTCTTTTCCTTTTTTGGGGTTCTGGCCCTGCTCCAGGGTGATGTCGGAGAGGGCCGCCAGGGTGAAGGGCCCTTTGCGATCCTGGCCGGGGTCGTACTTCAGCCGGCCGGACTGCTTGAAGGTTTGCCTGGTTTCCGTCCAACTGGTGGGGGAGGAGGCGGCCAGCTCCAGGGGGCTGACCCCGGGAATGGTGCGCTTCAGGGTAAGGGGACGGGCCACAGGAAAAATGGTGATTACGTTGGTAAAGTCCCGGGTGATGCGGTGGTGGCCGTAGCGGATAGCGATGGGCATTACCGCGCTGGCTCCCAGGGCCACACTCACCTGGTTTCGGTCCAGGATAATGCCGTCGTCCAGTTCCACCCCATACCTTCCCAGAAATTCCTTCAAGCCGCCGTCCCGGAAGGGCTCCAGCATCACCAGGAGGCGGCCCCCTCGTTCCAGAAAGGCCTTGAGGGCTTTAATTTCCTGGGCAAAAAGGCGCTGCTGGGGCGCCGCGATGATCACCACCGCGGCGTCTTCGGGGACCTGGGCCTGATTGAGCAGATTCAGGGTGGTAACTTTAAAGCCTTCATTCTCCAGAGTGCGCCGGGCGGTGGACAGGCCGTCGCGGCGGCTACTTTCCAGGCTGCGCTCACCGTGGCCGGTGAGGAAATAGATTTTTTTCTGTTCCGTTTTCAGAAGCTGGCGGATGGCGTTGGTGATGTCGTTTTCCTCGGGACGGTCGGCCATACGGCGTCGGCCCTGGTACTCGATGAGCACATTCCCCGGATACCGATAGCCCGCTTCCTTGGCCTTGAGGGGATGGCGGTCCGGGTCCACCAAGCTGAAGGAGATGTGGCGATTTTGATCAGCATAGATTTGGAGCAGCTCTTTGGCCTTCTGGCGGTCTCCCCGACCTTCCGGAAAAAAGGCCGTCATGGTAAGCGGATGTTTCACCTCCCGGAGGAGAGCCTGGCTGACCGCAGTCAGGGACTGGCTGCGGTCCCGGGTCAGGTCCCAGCGCAGAAAATAGCGGTGGGAGATAAGGCCGACGAAAACCAGGATGCCGGCTAACAGCAGGGCGGCGGCCGCGGAGCTGCCGCCGTAAATCAAAGTGCGTCTGGAGATTTTGTCCATCCAACCAGCCATAAAAGTCCTCAAACCGCGAAAAGTATCAAAGCCGGGGGCGGCGCTGCCGCCGCCCCGGAGACAGCTTTAGGCCCGCCAGTGCCGGGATTCCAACTGCCTTTTGGTCAGAAACAGGAAAAAGAGAATGAAGCTCAGGAAATAAATCAGGTCCCGGGTGTCCACCACGCCCTTGATGAAGTTCTCAAAGTGCTCCAGCATGGAGAGGGCGGCAAAAAAGCCGCTTAAGCCGGAGGTGTCCAGCTCCGCCTGCCAGCCGATGAGCCAGATAAGGAGCAGCAGGGCAAAGGCGATGACCGCGGCGATAATCTGGTTCTCCGTCAGGCTGGAGGCAAAAAGACCCAGCGACAGGCAGGCCCCCCCCAAGAGCAGCAGACCGAGGTAGCTGCTCAGGATAGGGCCCCAGTCCAGCTTGGCCAGCGAAGCGAACAGCAGCGCATAGCTCAGGGTGAACAGGAGCAGCAGGGCATAAACCAGGAGGGCGGAGAAGAATTTGCCCAGAATAACGGCCCAGTCGGTCAGGGGATAAGTGAACAGGAGCTCGGCGGTGCCGGAGCGCTTTTCCTCGGCCAGAAGGCGCATGGTCAGCAGAGGCACCATCATGATAAACACGATGGCCAGGGTGCCGAACAGAGGGCGGAAAATCATCTGGTGGGGATTCAGCAGGGCGGCCAACTGAGGGTTCTGGCCCCCCTGAAAGCTTAGCAGACTGTAGTAGACCAGGTTGCTGTAAAAGAAATAGCCCCCCAGCACCAGGAAAAAGAACCCGGTGATGTAGAAAATGGCCGTGGAAAAGTAAATGGTCAGTTCCTTGCGGATAACAGCCAGGACACCGGACATGATTTTTAGGCCTCTTCCTCGGTTACCAGATTAAGAAACACCTCTTCCAGGGTGAATTCCTGGGATTTGAGCTCCAGGAGCTCCCAGCCCCGCTCCACCACCAGGCGGGCCAGTTGGGGGCGCAGGTCGTCGCCGTTCTGGGTGTGCACCAGGTAGCGGTTTTCGCCCACGGCTGCGGCTTCCCGGACTCCCGCCAGGGTCCGGAGGCCGGCGAGGATCTCGGCCGGGGGGCCTTTGACCAGCAGGCTGATACGCGAGCCGCCGCCCAGTTGGCGGGAGAGATTGTCGGGGGTGTCGGAGGCCACGATCTGGCCCCGGTTGATAATAATGACCCGCTGGCAGAGCTGGCTCACCTCCGGCAGAATATGGGTGCTCAGGATGACGGTGTGCTCCCCGGCCAGCTCTTTGATCAACTGGCGGATTTCCACGATCTGGGAGGGGTCCAGGCCGATGGTGGGCTCATCCAGAATCAGCAGCGGGGGCCGGTTGAGCAGGGCCTGGGCCAGGCCCACCCGCTGGCGGTAACCCTTGGAAAGGGAGCCGATGAGGACCTGGCGCACCTCCTTAAGGCCGCAGTCGGCAATAGCCCGGTCAATTTCGGTTTTGGCCCGGCGCCCGTCCACCCCTTTGGCCCGGGCTGCGAACTGGAGGAACTGAGTCACAGTCAAGTCGGGATAAAGGGGCACGGTTTCCGGGAGATAGCCCAGGGAACGGCGGGTCTTGAGGGATTCCGTAAAGCAGTCGTAGCCGTTGATGCGGGCGGTGCCGGTGGTGGGGGAAAGAAAACCGGCCAGGATTTTCAGGGTGGTGGTTTTCCCTGCACCATTAGGTCCCAGAAACCCCACGATCTCGCCCCTGGCAACGTGGAAGCTGATGCGGTTGACGGCCAGGGTGGCGCCGTAATATTTGGTCAGGTCCTGAACTTCAATCATGGCTGGGCCGCAGTCAAAAACAATTTTCCGGGGAAAACCAAAATGTAATTTTAACTGCTCTTGCGCCGCTGGCAAGATGTTTGGCACAGAGGCCGGGGAAAGGTTGACAAACCGGGACTCCCAGGCATTCCTGAGGTGCCCCGGGAAAGCCGGGTTTTACAGTAATGGCAGCGAGCCAGAGCCTTTTTCCTGCTGGCCGGTTTTATTTGGGCACCGGAATCTCCAGTTTTTCCGGTTCAGGGGCGACCTGGAGCTTCTCTTTGATATGGGTCTGAGCCTCCAGGCTTTCCTCCCGGGTTTTGAAGGGTCCGGCCCACAGGATATAGGGCTTCGGCTTTCCGCCCTCATGGCGGATAAAGGCCGGAATCCCCTGCTTTTTCAGCTTTTCCGTCACCCGGGCGGCTTCCCTGTAGGTGCGATAGCGCCCCACCTGGAGACCAAAGTACTCTTTGGGCTTTGGCGGCGGTTTCTCCACAGGCGGTGGTGCCGGAGGCACGACTTCCGGGGGAGGCGGAGCCACCGGCGGGGGCGGCGCAGGAGGAGGGGCCTCCGGCGACGGCGGCGGGGGCTTCTCTGGAATTTCCGGCACCGGCCGGGGAAGAGCTTCCGCCAGCGGGGCGGGTTTGACCGGCACCTCCACCGGAGGCTTGGTCGGGTAAAACAGGTAAAGCATTACCAGAAAGACGACCAGACCCACACCCAGGGCCAAGCCAATCAGACCTTTTCTGGACATGTCATCATTTGACCGGGTAAATTTGGGGCCATTCTAGAGGGGCGGCCCAAGGTTGGCAAGGAATAAATTGAGCCACCAGGACAGCAAATAAAAGGGGGCGTCAGGGAGAGCGCCTTAGGCAGTTCTTGTCCAGAACCGCAAAACTATGCCGGCCAACTCTTCAAATTCCCAAAGGGGGCCTTCTAATCCCCTTCTCCGGGTGAGAACAATCTCTTAGCCGGTCCGGCCCTGGTTTTGCCGGAAAGCGGCTACGGTCTGGGAGAGGCCTTCATCCAGGGAAACCCGAGGACTCCAGCCCAGCTTTTCCCGGGCCAGCTCGGCTACCCGAGGACTCCAGCCCAGCTTTTCCCGGGCCAGCTCGGCTTTCAGGGCGCTGCGGCGCTGTTCCCCGGGTTTGGCCGGGCCGTGCACCGGCGCCAGAGGAGAGCCGGTGAGGTGTTGGAGCTTGAGGTAAATGCTGAGGATATCGGTTTCCAGCCCGGTGCCGATGTTGAAGATACCGGGCTCAGGATAATTCAGGGCCAGGAGGTTGGCGGCCACCACGTCCCGGACAAAAACGAAATCCCGAGTCTGGCGGCCGTCGCCATTGATGACGGGCTGCTGGCCGGCCAGGAACCTTTCAATGAAAATGGCCACCACCCCGGCTTCGCCCAAGCCGTTTTGCCGGGGGCCGTAGACGTTGGCGTAACGCAGGGAGACAGGAATGATGCCGAACTCCCGATGGTAGAAGTGAAGGTAGTGTTCAATGGCCAGCTTGGCCACCCCGTAAGGGCATTCGGGCAGGGGCCGATCGGCCTCCGCGGCCGGTACCGGGGCCTGATCGCCGTAAATAGCCCCGCCGGTAGAGGCGAAGATTATCCTTTCCACTCCGGCCTGGACCGCGGCCTGGAACAGGTTCAGGGAGCCGAGAATGTTTTCCCGGGCGTCAAACACCGGGTCCTCCACGGACAGGCGCACGCTCATCTGGGCGGCATGGTGGATGATTACCCGGGGGCGCCAGTCCACAATGAGGCGGAAGGTTTCCGGAGACTTGATGTCATAAGGAAAGAAAGAGGCCGCCGGGGGGACAAATTCCCGCCGGCCAGTGCTGAGATTGTCCACCACTGCCACTTCGTGGCCAGCCGCCACCAAGGCATCGGCCACGTGGGAGCCGATGAAGCCGGCCCCGCCGGTAACCAGAATACGGGTCATGACCACCACCTGAGGAAGTTGTGCAGGGAGCCCCTTCGCCGGGGGAGGCGGGCGGGCTTAGGCACCCCCCGAGATTGCCCCCTTTATGCAATCTTCTTCTACTTTACGACAAAACTTTAGAAAAATTAAATTGGCTTGCCTTGCTTTCAAATAAATTTTACCATAGCAGCATTACTTTTGGGGGCAGTAAAGTTAAGTTAGAGAGGTTGCCTGACTTTTCCTGAAAGGAGAAGAGATGATTTGGGGGAAACGCACTTTGGGAGTGTTGGCGGCGCTGGCCCTGCTCCTGAACCTGAGCGGGGCCCGGGCGCAGGAGAAGCCGGTTCTTAATCTGGACCAGTTGATTCTCATGGCCTTGAAGTTCAGCCCGGAGGTCAAGGCCAGCCTGGATGAAGTGGAAGTGGCCCGTCAGAAGCGCAATGAGGTCCGAGGCTATTATTTTCCCCGCATTGAAACCACCACCATTGCCAGTGTGGTGCCCAATGCCCGGGAGCCTTACATCAAAGATGGCCACATCTTTTTCCCGGATCCCAAAAACCGTATCCACGGGGTGAATGTGTTCGGGCGCCTGGATGCCCTAATCATCCAGCCGCTTTATACCTTTGGGAAGATTGCCTATCGGGACCGGGCGGTTCAGAAGTATGTCAAGGTCAAAGAGGCCGGGGTGGAGGCCAAACGCGGGCAGGTGATGCTGCGGGTCTCCGAGGCCTACTATGGTTTTATCCTGGCCGACCAAGGGAAGGATGCGGTAAAAGAAGCCCGCTCCTACCTGAGCGACGCCCGGGAGCGCATTGAGCGCCTGCTGGCCATCGGCTCCCCCAACGTCAAGGAGACTGACCGCTACCGGCTGGCAGTGTATGAAGGCTCTCTGAAGGAGTTTGCTGCCAAGGCGGAAGAGGGGTCCAAGGTGGCCTATCTGGCCCTGAAAAAGATGACCGGGTATCCGCCGGACCAGGATTTCCGCCTGCCTCTGGAGCTGCCCGAGCCCCAGCCGCCCAGGGGGGATCTGGAGTATTACATCCGGCAGGCCTTTGAGTTGCGGCCGGAAATGCAGCAGCTTAAGGAAGGTCTGGCCGCCCGGGAGTTGCTGGTGAGGGCCGCCAAAGCGGAGCGTCTGCCCTCTTTCTTTTTCGCCGTGCACGCGGTGCTGGCCGGGGCGCCCGGACGGTCCACAGTAAAAGGTCCTCTCAGGGACCCGGCCCTGCAGGATTTCTTCAACGAGCGGGGGGCCATGCCCTTTGTGGGGATGAAATGGAACTGGGATTTCGGCATCACCAAGGCCAAGATCAGGCAGGCCCAGGCGGAGCTGGCCAAGCTGAAGCACACCGAGAAAACAGCCCTGATGGGCATTCCCATCCAGGTGGCCGAAGCCTACGGCAAGGTGCGGGAATATTATGAGGGCGTGAGAGGCAATGAAAAGGCCTACATCAATGCCCGGCGCTGGGTGATCACGGCGTTCAGCAACTTTGACATGGGCCTGGGGACTATGGATGAAGTGTTCCGGGCCATCCGGGAATACGGCGAAACCCGGGGTAACTATCTGTCTTCCCTGTACAACTACCATCTGGCTCTGGCCAAGCTGGACAATGTTACCGGCGCCTACCGCCTGAAGCTGGCGTCCCTGCAGGAGAAGGCGAAAAAAGAGACCGTCAAGGAAAAAGGCGGGAAAAAGTAGACCATAGCCAGCGAGAGGGACAAGCCAAGGGGCAAGGGTTTATCCTTGCCCTTTTTTTATCGAAGGAAGTGGCGGCCTCAGGCTGAGGTCCCCCGGGAATTTCCCTGGTGGCAGGACCCGGCAAATTTTTTTAAGCTAAAAGAGGACAGAGGTTTTTGCAAGGAGATCATCATGGATACCTGCTGGCAGGTGGTGGCTTTTCCCCTGATATTGCCTTGGCGTGAAGAATTTTGGACGCTTCCTCTTTACTTTGCGGAGTTAAAGGTGGGGGTGCTATCCGGCTGGCCTCAGGCGCTGCCCTATAAAGGGCGGCCTCTGCCTCCGGAGGCCCAGGCGCCGGGCGAGGAGCTGCAGCATTTTCGCCCCGGGGAGCTGCTGCAGCGCAAGGCCTTCAAGGATTTTCTGGAGTCCCGGGAGGAAGTGGAGGACATCATCCGGGAGCTCAAGGGCCTGCCCCGGGAGGAGCCCCGGGTGGAGCTGCCCAGCCGGGAGGCCTGGAATCTGGCATGGCAGTTGGAGAAAATGCAGGCCGAGGAGGAGGCCCGGATGCTTCAGGTGGACCGGGGGGAGCAGTGGCTGGCAGAAATTCTCTCCCCCGAGCCCTGGGACCAGGGCGCGGGTTTCAGCCCCGCCGGGATAACGGAAATGATGGACCCGGAGCTGGCTCGGTTGCGGTATCTGCTGTGGCGCCGGGAGATGGCGCCCTACCTTAAGGACAAGTGGGCGCCGCTGCTGTTGGGGCGCACCTCCCGGGCCATCTTCGGCGCCCTCAAAGGCTGGCCCCACTGGAGCCTCATCAAGTCGGTCAAGGTGCAGTTGCCGGGGGTGCGCAGCGAGGAGGAGTGTTGGCAGGCGGGGGGCCAGGAGGGGCCTTCCTGGCGGGAGGGATTCCTCCGGCATCTGGAAGCCTGTCTGGAGGTGTCCGGGGAGCTTTCCTCTCTGCAGAACCGGGCCAAGGAGTTGGAGAATTTCCTGGAGGAGACCGTGCTGCCGGCTTGGCCGGGGGAGCCGGAGTGGCTTTTTGAGCTGGAAATCTGGGCCGAGGAAGAGGAGGAGGAAGACTGGGGGCCGGTGCTCTGCTGGGCCGGGGCCGGGGCAGGGATCCTGCCCGGATAGGTTTTTTAAACAAATTGAGGAAGGGAGCTCCACCCCTCAGGTATGGATTTCCACCACGTCGCCTTCCTGGAGCAAATAGTCCCGCTGCACCCTCTGGCCGTCAAAGGTGTTTTTGCCCCAGACCCGGGCGAATTTGAACTTGCGGCCCAAGTCATGGTGGATGAGGTCGGCCAGCTCGGCCACCGTAGTGTTCCGGGGAATAACAAAGGGGGACTTGAAGTCGGCAGCCTTGCCCGGCGGCCGGGTGTAGACCCGCACCTTGCCCAAAAGGTCAAAGAGGGCGGCCTTAAGCTCCGGCAGGCCGGTACGTTGTTCGGCGGACACAGCCAAAGTGGGAAGGCGCTCCCGCAAAAGCTCCAGATAAAGGTCCAGCTCCTCCGGATCTGGCAGGAGATCGGCCCGGTTGAGAATCACCAGGGTGCGGTAAGGGGTCAAATTTTCCGGGGTATTCTGGTTTTGGGGGCTCACCGGGGCCAGGCGATAAGTTGAGAGAATGCGGGTGATGGTATCAAGCTGCTCCAAAGGGTCGCCGGGCGGGGCCAGCACCAGGGCCCAAGCGTCGGCCCGGCGCAGGAGGTCGGGAAACCAGGGCTCCAGATAGTCCCCCAGAGGCGGGGTGTCCACCAACTGAACCTGCACGTTTTCAAAAAGCATCATGCCGGCCAGGGGCAGGCGGGTGGTGTAGGGGTAGTCGGCGATTTGGGGGCTGGCCTTGGTAAGGGCGGCCAAGAGCGAAGATTTGCCGGTGTTGGGAGGGCCGATAAGGGCGATCTGACCGCTGCCTTCCTTTTCAATGAGATAGACCGGGGCTCGGCGACCGGGGCCCTTGCGGGTGGTGCCCAGGTCCCGGAGCTGGGCCATACGCCGGCGCAGGTCGGCCCGCAGCTTGTCCGTGCCCTTGTGCTTGGGCATGATGGCCAGCATCTCTTCCAGACACCGGAGCTTTTCGCTGACGGACTTGGCCGCCCGGTATTTTTTTTCCACCTCAAAATACTGGGGAGGAAGGTTGGCTGGCATCAGCTATGGAATTTGCTGGTTTTGCTGGGTCTCAGCCTGTGAAGGAATCTTCTCCGGCAATGCCGGCAGGGGGGTGGTGGGCACCACTTTGCCCTGGGCGATCTCTCTTAAGGCCATGACGATTTCCTTGTTGTCGGCCTTGACCAGGGTCGGGGCGCCCTTGTAGAACTGGCGCACCCGTTTGGCCGCCATGTGCACCAGGGCGAAGCGGTTGGGGACCTTTTGAAGACAGTCTTCAATAGTTACGCGAGCCATGCCGTGAACCTCCGGACCAATCCAAAACCTGAGGAGTAAAGGTTTTTCTCAAAAATTAATTTATCACTCTGAGGCCAGCGAAGGGTCCAGATGCTCCGGCCCCTGGGGGCCTCAGAATGACAAGAAATCAATCAGTTTTATGCTTCGAGTAATCTAAATATTTAATTTACTGTTCTGAAGCTGTTTTGCAAGAGTTGAAAAACAGTTACTTTTCCGGGCTGCTGGCACAGGCTTGGGGGAAGTCGGACACAACCCCGCGACGCCGGCCCACCAGGTGCCGGAATTCCTCGGGTGAATAGACGCGGCCGCATCCCGGGCAGCGCACCTCCAGCCCCTGTCAGGAGGCTTTCAGGATCAGGCGCGCCGTCTGACACGAAGGACAGATAATGCTCATAAGTATTCAGACAGTCGGGGCAATGAGGGTTCCACCTGGCGGCATTCCCGCAAAAAGGCATTGATATACAGCCAGGCGAAGCTCATCAGAAATTCGGGTTCATATTTTTGGGCGCCGTGGCTGTCAAAGGCCACTTCCGGGCTTTGGGCAAAGCAACTGAGGCGCATGGCCAAGTCGCCCAAGACCGGCCAAACCACTTCCCAGCCGCCGGGCCAAGCCCAGGCCCGGCCACAATCCATGCGGGCCACGGCCACTTCCGCCACCTCAAAGGCCACCAAGCTAAGGAGCTCCCGCCGGGGGCCCAGGGACACGTCCTGCAGGGGTCCGGCTTGGGAGGCGAAGTCGCCGAAAAGCAGCCACTCCGGGCCAGGCCCCCGGTCCACTAGGGGAAAGGCGCCACGGCCGTAGCGGGCCAACAGCGCCAGGTAGTCCCAGGCGAACACGTAAGCGTCTTCGGTGGGCACCGCCCGGCTTTTAGGGGCGAACAGCAGGTGCAGATCGTGGCCGAATTCCTCGTCAAAGTCAAAGAGCCAGTACAGTTCCAGGGGGCGGAAGGGGGCCAGGCGCAGAACCCACCTGATAGTGGCGTAAGGGCATTCTTCCAGGACCTCGCCCCGCAGCAGCCGGGCCAGGGGTCGGGGATCCAGATCCTTCAGGCCAGCCAAGTCCTGCCGATATTTTTGGCGAACATATTGCCGCAACTGGGCGTCCCAGCCCCAGCCCGCCTCAAAGCTTTTCAGGGAAATCAGGCCCGGAGGAAAACCTTTGCTCAGCCTTTTTTTGCCTCCACCCGCTGATTGAATTTATCCACTTTAATTATAAAACGTTCGTGCACCGCCTCGCCAATCTTTTCTTTTTCGTCAAAGGCTTCCACTTTGAAGGTGACCTTGCGGCCCTCCACCTGAGTGACCTCGGCTTTGGCCCGGACCTCCATCCCCAGAGGGGTGGGGGCGGTGTGTTTGATATTCATGCCGATGCCTACGGACTGCTCTCCGGGGTCCAGATGAGGGGCCATGAGTTCCGCACTTACCCCCTCAAACAGGCCCACCAGGTAGGGGGTGCCGAAGACTTCGGGGAGGTGCGGGAAAAAGTTGCGGGCCGAATGCTCCGGGCCGGTCTTGATGACCTTCTCGTGGGTCATGCCGGGAGTCAGGGGGTTGCTCATACAGCCTCCTTTCTGGTTTGGTGGTCGGATGACAGGATTATATTAATGACGGGAACCATGACCGTCTACCCTTGAGACCTGTGGGGGGCATCGCTTGGCTAGACTGCCAGGGGAGAAAGTTTGACGGGGCCCAATTTTTCACCTTGGGCCAGCCGGCGGCCCAAGTCCCGGGCCTCCTCCAGGACCTCAGGTTTTTGCAGGACGGCCCCTTTTTCATCCACGCCGCGCACCAGGATTTCGGCAGCATAGGTGACGTGGATGGCGTCAAAGAAGTATCTGGCCACTAAGCGGGCGCCTACGAACAGCAACTTGCCCCGGGTGGCGGCGGTACACAGGAGCACCCCCTGACGCTCGGGCCCGGGGAAATCCTGTTTAAGGTGGTAGCGCCGGGCCCACAGGGCCTGGGTGCGGTCAATCATGGCCTTGGCCTGGGCAGAGACGCTGTAGAAGAAAATGGGGGAAGCCAAGGCCACCACCTCAGCGGCCAGAAGCTTGTCATACAGAGGCAGCATGTCATCTTTGATGGGGCAGGTGCCATCCTTGAAGCAATGGTAGATTTCCAGACAGGGGGTGATTTTCAGTTCCCGCAGGGCGATTTTCTCCACGGCCGCGCCGGCGCCGGCGGCGCCTTCCAGGAAGGCGTCCAGCAGAATTTCGGTATTGCCGCCCTTGCGGGGGCTGCCCCAGATGCCTAAAATTTTCATGTCAGTCTCGCCGCCGGGGGCTTGGAGTTGCCTTCGGCAGGGCAGCGGTGCGGTTAATGAACCATTGCCCCCGGAAATCTAAACAATAAGGAATAACCGTTGCACCTGTCAAGTCAAGGATAGGGGGCGACAGGTTCCATGGCCCCCTGGGGAAAAGAGAGTAACAAATTGCATAGGCTTGAGGTTTCTGGTATAAATGGCGAATCAAATTTGGGTGGGATTGGCGATAAGGAGAGGCACATGAAGAAGATTTGGACGGCGGCATTTTTGTTGCTGCTGGTGGCGGCGCTGACGGTGCCGGGTATGTCCGGCAGCAAGGCGGCGCCTGATTTTACCCTGAAAGACGTGCTGCAAGGCAAGGAATACTCTTTGAGCCAGTTCAAGGGTAAAGTGGTGCTCATCAACTTCTTTACCTTCTTCTGCGGGCCATGCCGGGAGGAGATGCCAGAACTGAACAAGATTTACCAGGAAAATGCGGGCAATAAGTTTGAGACTTTGGGTATCGCCCTGTCCTCCGATCCGGTGCAGGTGAGGTTTCTGATCAAGCAGTTGGGAGTGACCTACCCGGTGCTGATAGGCGATGAGAAAGTGAGTCAAGCTTACGGCAACATTGAGGTGGTGCCCACCACCTTCATCATTGACAAGGACGGCAACATTGTCCACAAGATTCTGGGTACCAGAAAAAAGGAAGAGTTTGAAAGGATGATCAAGGCGCTGCTATAAGGCATTGGAGCAATCAGGCAACCAGGAGGGCCGGGGGCGGAAGACTCCGGCCCTCGTCATTTCCGGGCAAGACCAGTCATTTGAGATGCAGGAAAACAGTTTCCCGCCCGAAGGTAGCCATCAGGATAAGCTGGTCTTTGTCCGGGGCCCGGTAGAGGTCCAGGGGGAACTCTTCCCCGGGAAACCAGTCCACCCTGAGAATCAGGCCGGATTTCCCCCGGGTGATGGTGACCAGACTTTCCTCGGGTTCCGGGGTGAGGGGCCAGACCAGGGTGATGGAAAAAACGGCCGTCTGGGGGGTGGAGGCGGCCTGGTCCTTTCTGCCCTTCCAGATTTCGTAGCTGTCGCCGAACCAGCCGGACAGCCAGTAGAGGGTCAGAAAATCCAGGTCTGGGTCAATAACCAAAGGCAGCCTGAGAAGTAAGGTTATTTGCCTTTCAGGGCGGCCAAGGCCATTTTGCGGCGCACCAGGGCCAACTGCTGCTGGAGGGGGATCTCCAGAGGACAGATGTCGTCGCAGGCCATGAGACCGATACAACCGAAGACACCTTCGTCGGTGCCCACCACCTCAAAGACCTGGGCCGGGGAGCGCTCATCCCGGGGATCAATGAGGAACCGGGCCACGCGGTTCAAGCCGGCGGCCCCGAGAAAGTCGGCCCGCATGTTGGCGGTGGCGCAGGCGGCGATGCAGGAGCCGCATTCAATACAGCGCTCGGCTTCGTAGATGGCATGAGCCAGGGGGTTGTCCATACGCTCTTCCGGAGCCTTGGGGTCAAAGACCTTGTCAGTGTGAATCCAGGCCTCCAAGTTTTCGTTGAGGTGGCGGAACCAGACGCCGGTATCCACGGAAAGGTCGCCCACCAGTTTGAACACCGGCAGGGGCATGAGGGTGACGCGGTCCGGCAGATCCTGGGTCAGGGTTTTGCAGGCCAGCCCCGGGCGGCCGTTGATGAGCATGCCGCAGGAGCCGCAGACTGCGGCCCGGCAAACGAAGTCGAACATCAGGGAAGGGTCCTGCTCCTCCCGGATGCGGTTCAGGGCGATGAACAGGCTCATGTTGGGAGTCTCGTCCAACTGGAACTCCTGCAGGCGGGGCGGAATTTCCGGGGTAGCCGGGTTGTATCGGAAGATACTGAAAGTCAGAATCCGTGCCATAGAAACTTCCTTTGAGCTAGGTCTGTGGGAGATGAAATTGCAGGGGTGCCCTCGGAGAACACCGGCCTGAAAGGGGCCGGATGGCGGGTCCTTACCCCTGAATCCCTCAATCTCCCCTGATGGGCATCTCGCCGTAGCCCCGTTCGCCGGGGGGCAGTTCGGTGATTTTCACTGGCTCATACTCCAGCCGGGGCAGTTCCGCCCCTGGAGGCCAGTAAGCCAGGGTGCGCTTGAGCCAATTGTCGTCATCCCGGTGGGGGTAGTCTTCCCGGTAGTGGCTGCCCCGGCTTTCCGTGCGCTTGAGGGCGCCGTAAGCGATGCACAGGGCCAGCCGGAGCATGCCGGGGAGGCGCAAGGCGGCGAAGAGTTCCGGGTTGGGCCCCAGACCGCTGGAGCGCAGCCGGATGTCAGCAGCGCGGCGGTAGAGGTCTTGGAGGGTGGCCACGGCCTCGGCCAGACCTTCCCCGGTGCGGAAGATGCCCACATGGTTCAACAGGATATCCTCCATGGCCCGCCGCAACTGGTAGACGTCTTCGCTGCCGGTGGCCCGGGAGCGCAGCCGGCTGATGCGATCCCTCTGGACGGCCACGGCCTCGGAGACCAGGGAGAAGGGAAATTCCAGAGGCTGTTCCCGGGCGTATTGGGCCACCTTTTCACCCACCACCATACCGGCCACCACGGTTTCAGCCAAGGAGTTGCCGCCCAGGCGATTGAAGCCGTGCAGGTCCCAGCAGGCGGCTTCGCCCGCGGCAAACAATCCCTCCAGGCCGTAAGCCGCGCCGTTGATGTCGGTGCGGACGCGTGGCGGATGTCCAGCCATAGATAGGGGCCGTAGGGGCTGTCCACCCCCAGCCCCCGGCGGATGTGATGAACCATCCAGCGGCTGACCACATCCCGGCTGGCCACCTCCTTTTTCACCGGCTCATAGTCGAGCATGAAGCGATGGAGGTTTTTGTCCAGCAGGTAACCGCCATCGCCCCGGCAGCCTTCGGTGACCAGGATACCGGCAGGGACGATGGCGGTGGGATGGAATTGCACGGCCTCCATATTGCCCAAAGGCACGACCCCAGTATCCAGGGCGATGGCCATGCCGGTGCCTTCATTGATGACGGCATTGGTGGAAACGCCGTAGATGCGGCCGTAGCCGCCGGTGGCGATGACCGTGGCCTTGGCCAAGTAGGGGCGCAGGGAGCCGTCCCGCAGGGAGAGGGCCACGGCGCCGTAACACTGCTGCCCGTCGTGGATTAGGGCAACGGCTTCGGTGCGATCATGCACGGTGACGCCCAGCTTGACCACCACCGAGTCCATGGCGTACTGCAGGACATGGCCGGTGCCGTCAGCAGCGAAGCAGGTGCGCCATTTGGCGGTGCCGCCGAACTGGCGCTGGGCGATGAGGCCGGCTTTTTCCTGGAGCTCCTCCACCTCCACCCCGTCGGGCAGGCGGCGGCGGCCGGGGACAACCCGGGACCAAGGCACCCCCCACATGGCCATCTGGCGTACGGCCACCGGAGCCAGCTCCACGAACAGGCGGGCCACATCCTGGTCGCAGCCCCAATCGGAGCCTTTGACCGTGTCTTCAAAGTGAATGTCAGGATTGTCCCCGTAGCCCATAGCCACATTGCCCAGGGAGGCCTGCATGCCGCCTTGGGCCGCAGTGCTGTGGGACCGCCGGGGCGGAACGAGACTCAGGATGGTGACTTGGTGGCCGTGCATGGCGGCTTCAATGGCCACCCGCTCGCCGGCCAGACCAGCGCCGATAACCAGGATATCAGTAAGATGGGCGTCAGACCACTTCATGCCAGACCTTTGACGTCAATGAAATAGAAGACCAGCAAAGAAACCAGGCCCAGGGCCACAAAACCCACGGTGGCATAGACCAGCCATTTGGTGAATTTCTGGCGGTGAATCCAGCTCCACTTGACCAGTATCCGGTAGAGGCCCACCATGGCATGGATTTCCGCCACCAGCAGCAGCAGGAGAAGGTTGGAGAAGCCGCTGGCCTGGATCCGCAGGGCGCTTTTGGCCGCCGCGATGGGCCAGGTGGACAGGGTGTTCCAGATGTGGATGGCAGCCAGGACCAGCACCGCCATGCCGGTTAAGATCTGGACGAACCAGGCCCAGGTATCCAGGTGGGCCAGGCGCCGGGAATGCTGCAGAAACACGGTCAGCTCCCGAAAACGCCAGGGGGCTTTGCGCAAGGCCACCAGGCCGTGGACCAGAATGGCCAGAATCACCAGAGGAATGCCGATGTAAGAGAGGTAGTATTCATCCAGAAAGGCGGCATCCCGGTTAAAGGTGGCCGGGCCCAGGATGATGGTGGACACCGCCAAGAGGTGAAACTGGAGAAAGGCCAGCAGAAAAAGGCCGGTGAAGAGCTCAATCAGTTCCACCCAGGCTTCCCAACGGGAGCTTTTGACTAAGGCTTCCTGGAGTTGCACGGGAGCTCCTGAAAGATTTAGTGAAATTTTACGCAATTATTCACTTTACGCGAGAGCAGTGATTTCGTCAAGAGGCAGGGGAAGGTTTTTGCGGGTGGAACTCTACCCCCTCACCCTATCCCTTGTATTTAGATTGAGTAAGTTTAGTTATCCACTTATTAAGATGAAGGTGCCAAGTTACGGTGTCGGTTCCAGGGACCAGGGTCAGCCCCGGGGCTGACCCTGGCTGCAGCGTAGCAGACCGACCATGTGCCTTGGTCCTGAGCCCGCGGGAGAGCAGGGTCGCTCCCCCATCAGAGGAATCATTCTGTTCCCATGATGAGAATCCTTGCTCCTCCGGACGGGAACGGTTCTCAGATTGAAAATCAGAGGGACATCAGAAAGGAGTGCTTCTTAGGCTGGTGGTGGGGAGTGGGGGAGGGAAGGAGACCTTTCTCCTGATGAAGCCAAAAACATACAGGGCGGAAAGATTCCCTCGGAATCCATTCCGCCCCACTCAAGGCTTGGAAAAGCCCATCCCCCGCTGAGGTGTTCTAAACCTCGGAGCCGGAGGCCTTCTTCTCTTTTACTTCGGCCGCTTTGGCCACCTCCTCAAAATACGGCTGGAAGATGTCCTCATCCAGACGCAACATGAGCCCGCCGCAATGCACACAGATGGCCGTGTGATCATCCAGGCCTGCCACCCGATGATCCGACCGACCGCAGTCCACACATTGATACTCATAAATAGGCATAATTGCTTGTTTACACATATAGCAATAATCATGCCTTAACCTGCAGACAAGGGGCAAGGCAGATATATCAAGTGATAATAGCTAGTTGACCGAAAGGCGAAGTCAGCCCGGTCCGGCTTTAATGAGGGCCGGCAAGGAAAATCTCCCCAAACCCCGGCCCCGAGTGGCTGGCTGATCCTGCCTTCGGGTCAATGCCCCTCCAAGCGAAGCGGTCAAACCAAGGTCTTTCATCGGTGTGACGGCGGACGCGGGGCTCAAAGTTGAAGGCTCCGGGCCACAAGCGGTTTCTCCCCTTCAGACCGCTGAACTTATGGGTATCTCAGGAATTTTCCTGT
>JAFDHU010000351.1 GCA_019308625.1 Deltaproteobacteria bacterium | reverse complement strand
GGTGCGCCCTGAACTGGTCTCCCGGCTGGTCAATGAGATTGTTCAAAGCGCCGTGGCCGCCGGGGCTGAATGTCTGGTGACGGTCTGCGCCATGTGCCAGCTCAACCTGGAAATCAGATGCACTCTGGACAACAAGCTGCCGGTATTCCATTTTTCCGAAATCCTGGCTCTGGCTCTGGGAGCCGAAGGTTACAGCTCCTGGTTTGCCCGTCACCTGGTGGACCCCCGTCCCCTGCTGCGGGAGCGGGGTCTGATCCCCTAAGCCCCTGAAAAACGGGGGAACCCCCTGGTATTTCCCGGATAGCCCGGCAAATTAAGGAACTCGTCCCCTGTGGTTTTTTTGCCGTACGGGGCAAGATTTTTTCTTGACGGGGGGTGGATTTTCGTGTAGGAAATTACAGTTTGTAAACCCGAGCATTCTCAAGGGGGTGGCATGAAAGGGAGGTGAGTCCCTGCCAAAATTTCTGAAGGGAGGGTTCGGCCCATGAAAAGGGAGTTCCTGGTCCAGAATCCGCGGCCGGATGGATACCACCTGATGCTGGAGCTTTATGGCTGCGATCAGGACAAAATCAATTCCCGGAAATTTTTGCACAAGCTCGTTAAAAGCGCCGTCAAAATCGCGGGACTGACCAATCTGGGGTCCCGTTTTCATCAATTTGAACCTCAAGGGGTCACGGGCTTCACGCTTTTGGCCCAATCTCATATCTCTCTCCACACTTGGCCGGAATTCGGTTACCTGGTACTGGATATCTTCACTTGTGGCGACCACCAGCAGGCCGACCTTCTGGCATCCCACATTCTCAAACGATTGAGACCCCAGCGCGTCAGTAGTCAGGTGGTGCGCAAGGGTTTCAAGTATCCCCGAGAAGACCACCTCGCGGAGCAAATCGCGGTATAGCCCTCCTGCCCGGCGTCGGCAAAACAGTTGACGAGTATTCGCAGGATGGCATAATACTGGGGTAATATTTCCTGAGGGCGAGGTGTAAGCTTGTCAACCAGGTTCCAGGCCGCCGTCTGGCTGGTCGTGTTTGGTTTCGTCACTCTGGCGGGTTGTACTCGGGAGCCGGTGATGTCCCCGCCGCCGCCGCCGGTGGCGGCCATACCGGCTCCCCCGCCGGCGGCGCCGGTCACTCCCGACCATTTGCTGTTGGAGCAGGCGCTGCAAGGGCGTCCTCTTCCCCCCCGCGAGGCCCTGCGCCTCAGCAACCGGATGCTGCGGGAGGGGAGCCCCAACTTCAACCACGAGAAAACCATGGCCCGCCTGGAGCTTCTGCTGCTCAAGGCCCTGCAGGCCAATGATCCCCACAGCCGGGCCGGGCTGCTCCGCAACGTGGGTATCATCCACTATTACCAGAAGCAGTATAAACGGGCCCGTCAGGAACTTCAGGCCTCCAATGAGCTGAATCCCCGGGACGCCCGTACCCACTTCTACCTGGCCCGCCTGTTCGCCCACCAGGAGTGCCTGTACCGGCGCCAAGGCTGGCATAAAAAAGCCCGGTCCCGGGCCAAGCTGGCCAAAATAGAACTGGAGCTGGCCCGCAAACTGGATCCCGGCAACCCCCTGTACCGGCAGAATCTCCAGGAAATCCTGCGGCAAGAACAGGCCCTATGAAAATCTCCTGTCCGTTTTGTGGCAATGATACGGATTTTTATGAAGTGGCCGAAGGGGTGACCATCACCACTTTTTATGTACAAAACGAGGACGGCAGCTTCTCTGCGGTGAGCCACGAGTCGGAGATTGAAGGCGAAGTGCACTTCTTCTGCGGCGAATGCCACCAGGAGCTGAAGCAGTACCACCCTCTTTAGCCTCTGCCAGCGTTTCCTCCAGCTCGCTGATCTTTTGGGCTCTCTGACGCAGTTCCTGGGACTTTTTCTCCACTTCCATGCGGAGACCGGCGTTTTCTTCTGCCATCTGCCGGAGCTGCCCCTGGAGCTGATCCAGCTTTTCCAGGAGCTCGGCTTTTTCTTTATGCAGAGTTTCAATCTGGGCCAGTAACAGGAGCTTGTCCTGGCTCCCTCCCAGAACAGGCAGTCCCTGGGTCAGGTCTTTTAAGGAGAATTCCTGCCAGCAGTCCCGGGTCAGCCACAGGCCGGCCGCCAGGCTTCCCAACAACAAGGCCAAGGCCGCCAGGATGAGCCTTCCTCTGGTGGTGCGAGCCAGGAGCTGGCACCGGGCCTCCAGCTTTTTCAACCTTGTCTTCAGCCGGGTCAGGAGGCCAGTTTCCGGCGCATCCTGGCCTCCACTGGTCGGCAGCCGCAACCCAGGGATCGCCGGCCGGATGACCACTGGCCGGCCAGAAGGCAGGCTTCCTGCCAGAGAAAGGCTTATGGCTGAGGGCCGGAGCCCCCTGGGGAGCAGGGTCATGGAAAAAGCGCCACCCGGCTCGGGGCGAAATAGCCTGGCCGCCACCCCGCCGGTCTCCGGCTTGAGCCTCAGCAAGCCGCATAGGTTTTTGGGGAGGCCGGAGACCAGGGGGCGAAATTTAATCACCCTTGCTTTGGCCCGGGCTCGGTGGCTGCCATCCACCTGATACCAGGCTCCGGCCACCCGAAGGTCAAAACGGCGCTCCCTTTGGAAGGAAGGGGTCAGGACGGTGACCGTCAACTTGGCCCTCCCCGGAGAACCCAGAGGCGGAAAGGTCCCCATCCTGAGGCCTTTCGGCCCACCCTCCGGCGGCGCCCCGGGCAGCGGCCGAAGCTCTACGGTGACCGGGTCCCCCTGCTCCGGCCGGAGCACGGCCCGAAAAACCGTGTTCTGCCGCAAGGCGACGGGGCTGTTGGTGCGACGGTCAGTAACCACCGCCCTTATCAGAAGCTCCTCATCGGTCCTGATTTTCCCAGGCAGGTGCGGACAGGTCAGAGCCAGCGGGGTGGAAAGCACCACCGTCCCCTCCCCTTTCTGGACACCCTGCACCCTCCAGGTTCCGGGACGAGGGCGAAGCAGAGTTACCATGTCGTAGGCTGGGGAGGCGAGCCAGCGCGCTTGCCGAACCTTGGTGTTTGGAGTAAGCTGTCGGCCAAGCGGGTCCAGGAGCCTGACCGGTTGCCCAAAAGCCCCGCGGCCAGCGATGAGCACCGCCTTTTCCACCCCCTGGTCCACCAGGAACCGGCCGTTGATGAGGGGCGCGAGCTGGAAGCCTTTGAGGC
>JAFDHU010000350.1 GCA_019308625.1 Deltaproteobacteria bacterium | reverse complement strand
CAGGCTCAGTTCAGAGATAACCCGGGACACCGGCGTGCCGGCGGGCACCTCCAGACGGATGCCCCGGTAAGGGTCGTAATCAGGGAAAAAGCGCCGCAGGGAGGCGTTGAGGAATACCTGGAGAGGCATAGTGTGCCTCAAAGCAGGGGGGATGCCGGGGCGGGCCCGGCCGCCCGCCCCGGGGATACCTGGTTAGAAACCGGACAAGACCTGATCCACCTCCTCGTCGGTGAAGTCCCAGGTGACATTGTGGGGTTTTAAAATTTCCTTGAAGAATCCCGGCAGGCGGTCCTGGGCCAGAGTAAAGCCGGCATCCCGGTTGAAGCTGCGCTCATCCCGGAGCACCTGGCTCCCCAGGGCGGTAACATCGTCGCCGGTGAGGCTCAGGCCGTAGCGGACATCGTCGCCGGTGAGGCTCAGGCCGTAGCGGGCGTTGATCATGTCAATAATGCACTGCAGCGCGTCGGGGTTGTCCAGCACCGCGAAGGCCACAAACAGGCACAGGCCGGTGGAGTCAATGGCCGCGGTGGCTATCTGGAGGTTGCGGGAAAGCTCAATGTTGCCCTCTTTTTTCAGGGGGTTGCCGCCGCCGGCGCAGCCCAGGATGTTCACCGCCACGCCGTAGCCGGCGGTGTGGTCGGCGCCCATGGGGCTGGTGGCGTAGGTCAGTCCCACCCCTTTCTCTGCCCGGGGGTCGTAGGCCGGGAGGCCCTGCCGTTTGACCACCGGCACCCGGTCCACGCCCAGGGCCTGGCCGGTGAAGGCTGCGCCGTTGCCGATGATGCGGCCCCAGGGGTCGTCAGTGGCCACTTTTCTGACCATTTCAATGGCTGCCGGGCCGCTACCCCAGGGAATGACGCCCCCCTCCATCAGGACGCCCAGAGCGCAGCCCATCTCAATGGTGTCCAGCCCGTAGTCGTCGCAGAGGCGGTCAATGATGGCGATTTCATCCAGGTGCCGGATGAGGGTGTTGGCTCCCAGAGCCCAGATGGTTTCATATTCAAAGCCGGAGGTGAGGTATTTCCCCTCCTTGTCGTGGTAGGTCTGGGAGCATTGGATGACGCAACCGGGGTGGCAGCCTTCCTTGGTTTTGCCGCCCCGGGCCTTGATCAGTTCTGCCATGTGCTCGCCGCTGATATCCTCGGCGAACTCAAAGCGACCTTCCCGGAAATTTTTGGTGGGCAGGGCACCCGCCTCATTGACAATATTGATGAGGACCGCGGTGCCGTAGGCGGGCAAGGCCTGGCCGCTTACCGGGTGGTCCATGAGATATTTGGCCCATTTGCGGGCGGCAGTCTTGAATTTTTCCGGGTCCGCCAGCCTGATGGGGTCGGTACCGGTGTCATCCACCACCAGGGCCTTGAGCTTTTTGGAGCCCATCAGGGCCCCCAAGCCCCCCCGGCCGGCGGCCCGTCCCGGCCGGCCCGCGGGGTCGGAAAAGTGGATGGAGGCCCCGGCCAGGCGCTTTTCCCCGGCTTGGCCGATGCTCATGACCCCTACCCCCTTGCCGAATCGCTCCCACAGGCGGGCCATGGTGTCGTAGTTGCCCAGACCGGCGTAGTCGTCTCCGGGAAGGAATTCCACTCCATCCTTGGTAATTCTGACAAGGGAAAAGGCCTCATCCTGAGGGCGGCCTTCCACCACCACAGCCTTGACGCCCAGGCGGGCCAGCTTGATGGACACCAGCCCGCCAGAGTTGCTTTCCTTGATGCCGCCGGTCAAGGGGGATTTGCCGCCCACAGAAATGCGCCCGGCGTTGGCCGCCGGGGCGCCGGTGAGCAGCCCCGGGGCCACCACCAGCTTGTTGTCGCCGCTCAGGGGATGGCAGGTGGGGGGCACTTCCTCCCGGATAATCCGGGAAGTCAGGGCGCGGCCGCCCAGGCCCTGCCACTCCGGCTTAACCTCTTCCCAGCGGAAGCTCCTGTCGGCCATATTGAGACGCAAAATCCTGGACACGGGATTTCTCCTTTGCAAAGGAAATTTTCGGCCCTGGCCGGGGCCATCACCGGATTTCTTTTTCACGCGTGGCACAGAAAAACCGGAATGTCAACCGCAATTTTTGATACCGGCAGGGGGATAAGAAACCCAGCCTTTAAGGCCTGTGCAGTATCGGCCTGGTTTAAACCGGCAGAAGGGGAGGGGGGCAGGAGGTACGGATTCCCTCAATTCCCCTTAAAGGCAAGTGGTTATACTAGGTCTCCGTCCCTCGGCAAATGGCCTCATAGGTGATGCGGCAGAGCTCCTCCAGTTCCTCCGGAGAGATGCACAGGGGCGGCAT
>JAFDHU010000349.1 GCA_019308625.1 Deltaproteobacteria bacterium | reverse complement strand
CCCATTGAGAGGGATTTGGACGGCTTTGGTTTCAGCCGCTTAAATAAAGCCTATTTTGTAATATATAACGGCGTACCGGCTCCGGCAAGAGATAACGGACAGACCGCCCGGAACGCACCAGCCGGCGAATCTGGGTGGCAGAAATATCCATCAAGGTGGTGTGCTGAAACAGCACCTGATAGCCTGAAGGGTGCAGATAGCCCCCACCCTGGGGAAGGTCCTGGAAATCCTTATGAATTTCCTGCCGGAGAAATTCCTGCAGGTGGCCACGGTCGTAGCCGGGGCGGTCCAATACCACAAAATGGCACAGGGTGAACAGTTCCCGGTAGTCCTTCCAGGTATGGATTTCCAAAATGGCATCCAGGCCCAGGATGTAATAAAGCTCGGCCTCCCGGCCCAACCGGGCCCGGAGATGGCGCAGGGTGTCAATGGTGAAGGATTTGCCGGGCCGGCGACCCTCCAGGTCGGATACTTTGAGCACGGGATGTCGGCCCACCGCCAGCCTGGTCATCTCCAAACGCACTTCAAAGGAGGTGACGGCCTCCGGTGCTTTGTGAGGGGGATGTGCGGCGGGGATGAACCACAATTGGTCCAGATTCAGGGCCTCGGCCGTCTCCTCGGCAGTGCGCAGATGCCCGTAATGGATGGGATTGAAGGTCCCCCCGAACAGGCCCAGGCGTTTCAGCTTGGCTTTTCTGGTCAATTTGCCGGTTTGAGGCGGGGAGCCACGATTTACCGGAGACAGACCGGGAAGCGCTCCTGCCGCCCCCGAAAATCTTAAGTCCGGATTTGACCGGTGCCGTAGGCAATGAACTTGGTGGTGGTAAGCTCCTCCAGACCCATGGGGCCGAAGGCATGCAGTTTGCTGGTGCTGATGCCGATTTCCGCCCCCAAGCCCAGCTCCCCGCCGTCATTGAACCGGGTGGAGGCGTTCACCAGCACCAGGGAGGAGTCCACCTCCCGCAGGAACCTTTGGGCCCGGTCCAAATCCCGGGTGATGATGGCCTCAGTGTGGTTGGAGCCGTACCGGGCAATGTGTTCCAGGGCTGCATCCATATCAGGCACAATTTTCACCGCCAAAATGAGGTCCAGGAATTCATAGCCCCAGTCATCTTCCGCCGCAGGCTTGACCTGGGGGTCCAGCTCCCGGGTCAGGGGGCAGCCCCTGAGCTCCACCCCGGCCTCCCGGAAGCGGGCGTGCATGCGGGGGAGGAAAGTCGGGGCCACAGCCTGGTGTACCAGCATGGTTTCCATGGCATTGCACACTCCGGGGCGCTGCACTTTGGCATTGAAGCACACTTCTTCCGCCAGGTCCAGGTCGGCGTCCTCATCCACAAAGATGTGGCATACTCCTTTGTAATGCTTGAGCACAGGGATGCGGGAGTTCTCCGCCACAAAGCGGATGAGCCCCTCGCCCCCTCGGGGGATGATAAGGTCCACCAGCTCATCCTGCTTCAGGAGCTCCAGGGTGGCCTCCCGGGCCACCGAGGGGATGACCTGGATGGCTCCCCGGGGCAGATTGGCTGCGGTCAGGGCCTCTTGCATGACCCGGGCCAAGGCCAGGTTGGAGTGGATGGCCTCCTTGCCGCCTTTGAGGATGACGGCGTTGCCGCTTTTCAGGCACAGGGCCGCGGCGTCCACCGTGACGTTGGGCCGGGACTCGTAGATGATGCCGATGACCCCCAGAGGGATGCGCACCCGGCCCACCAAAAGACCATTGGGCCGGCGCCACATCTTGGTGACCTCCCCCACCGGGTCGGGCAGCGCGGCCACCTCCTTAAGCCCCTTGACCATAGCCTCCAGGACCTTGTCGGATAAGGTCAGCCGGTCAATGAAGGCCGCGGTGCCTGGATTTCCGCCCGGCGTTCCTGGAGCAGTTCCGCCAGGCGCAGGAGCACCTGGTCCTTGACGCCCCGGGTAAGATTTCCTAAGGGCCGGGCCGCCTGTTTGGCTTCCTGGGCCATTTCCCTGACAAGCTTCGGAATCTCCATAGTCACTCCCATGCCAACGAAGTTCACAGCCGCAGGTGCAGATAAAAGGCATCCACTCGGCTTGGGCGCTTGGCCGTCATCCACGGGCACTGGAAGTTCCAGGGTGTCCCAATCACGGGCGCGCCCTTCAAAGGGCTGATCAGAATCTTTTACAATGACCACCAAGTCCAGATCGCTGCCCACCCCCCAGTCGCCCCGGGCGTAAGAGCCGAAGTAGCCGAGGCGCAGCACTTCGGGACGGTCCCGGCACACCCGGGCAGCCCAGCGGCGCACCGCGGCCTCCACCGTGGGGCGGTCAGGCCATTTGAGCACGGGCGAACTCAATGATCTCACGGGCATAGTCAATAGCCAGGCCGCTTTGCAACGGTCCATAGTGTTCAAAGGGCGCACCCGACGGATGGCTGTTGGGATAGCGGGCCGGAATATAGAAATTGTCCAGCACCTTGGCTTTTTCCAGCAATTCCACCGGTATGGAAATGGTCTCAGGGAGTTCATGCATTAGTTTGGCAATGACGTGGCCCCAGGCTTCCTGCCCGTAATGCAGATGCAGGGCCTTGACCGCCTTCTCCGCGGCCTGCTGGGCTGCAAAGCAGGCCCATTCATGACGGCCGGCTTGGCGGGAGTCCTGCGCCTGCTCCAGGTCCCGCACC
>JAFDHU010000348.1 GCA_019308625.1 Deltaproteobacteria bacterium | reverse complement strand
CATCTCCCTGAGGCCCATGATTATCAGGGCACCTAGGGCCCACAGCTGGAGCAGGCTGCCGGTAAGCAGGAACCAGGGTTCCCGGTATTGCATGAAACCCTGGATGAGGCTGTAAAGGCCGAGAAGCAAAAGGGGCACCAGGGCCGCGGCCACCACCCGCAGGACCGAGAGGATGAGGTCATAGTAGACTTCGGGGAGATGCGGCCGCCAAGGCTGGGCCTGGTTCTCCAGAAATTTAAGCACCCGCTTCCAACCCACCAGACTGTAGAACACGATTCCCAGGAAGGCCAGCAGGATACCGTAAAGCTTCGCCGCATAGGCCGGAGCCC
This sequence comes from Deltaproteobacteria bacterium, assembly GCA_019308625.1. Classification (GTDB taxonomy): domain Bacteria; phylum Desulfobacterota; class Desulfobaccia; order Desulfobaccales; family 0-14-0-80-60-11; genus DTHB01. The sequence goes on along the minus strand of JAFDHU010000348.1, from coordinate 3,302 downwards.
GGCCGGGCAGGCGCAGAATCTCCCGGCCCGCCCGCCTGACGGTGTCCAGGTCAAAGCCCAGAGGCTCCCGGGCAAACAGGCTGCGGGCTTTTTCGGACAGCTCCTCCTTCACTTGGCAGGCTTTTTCCTGGAAGGTCTGGGAAACCTCGGGAGGCAGAGCCACCTTGGGTGGGAAAACCTTCACCTTGGCCGCCGGGGGCTTTGCCGTTTGCTCCCTGCTTTTCTCACCGGCCAGCCCGGGGCTACTCAGGCTGCCCGCCAGCAACGCCAACGCCCCCAGGGTCCACACCAGCAACCGTAATCGTCTGCCCATCATGAGCCCGGTCCTTTCATGAGTTTCTGACCGTTCGCCTGTGGTGTCCCCAGCCCGGAATGTGGTGCCGGAGCCTCAAAAACCGGGGAACTGGCTTGAATCTTAGCCCATGCCCCCCGGAATTGAGAAGAAAATTCCACTTGGCCCCAGGGGAAAAGTTTGAAAGGATAAGGGCGGGTGCTGCTATAATTCGGCAACCGGAAGCGCTGCCACCGCGGGGCTGCCCCGGCATCCCCTACCCCGGTGCAGCCGGCCGCTTGGACGGGGCTGTCCCGGCAGCAGTCCCGGGAAGTTATTAATTGGAGCAGAAAGAGAATACACTGGTCACCCTGAGCCGCAGGCCGATTGTCACCCTGAGCGTAAGCGAAGGGTCTAGCTTCTTCGGCCCCTGTGGGGCCTCAGAATGACAAGAGATCAATCAATATTATTCTCTGCAGAATAGATGATCGGCCGAATTTTTCTGACTTTCCTGCTTTTGCTGGCCGCATTTCCGGCCCCCGGCTGCGGCCCGGCCCGGGACCAGGGGACCGTCACCCTGGTGATGGCCGGCGGCTCCGGGGCCGAGGAGGCCTTTGCCCAAAGGCAGTTGGCCGCCTTTGAGCAGGCCCACCCCGGAGTCCGGGTGGTGTACCAGGCCACCCCCTCCTCGGCCAGCGAGCGCCACACCCTGTTTGTCACCTGGCTGTCCTCCTGCTCCCGGGACATAGATGTGCTCAATCTGGACGTCATCTGGATACCCGAGTTCGCCGCCGCCGGCTGGCTGCTGCCCCTGGACGGCCGCCCCGAAACCGCGGCCCTGCCTCTTAACGACTATCTTCCGGCGGCTCTGGCCTCCAGCCGCTACCGGGGCCGGCTCTATGCCCTGCCCTGGTTCGCCGACGCCGGTCTCCTTTACTACCGCCGGGACCTGTACCAAGCCGGCGGGCAGCCGCCGCCCCGCACTTTCCGGGACCTGGTGGCTGCCAGGGACCTCCAGGAAAAATTCCGCCTGCCTTACGGCTTCCTGTTCCAGGGCCAAGCCTACGAAGGACTGGTCACCGTGGTGCTGGAGTGGCTCTGGAGCAACGGCGGGGGCATCTTTGACCCAGACACCCCCGAGAACCGGGAGGCCCTGGCATTTCTGGTGGACCTGATTCACCGCTATCAGGTGGCGCCCCTGGCGGTGGCCACCTTTCTGGAGGAGGACTGCCGCCGGGCCTTTGAGCAGGGGAACGCCCTGCTCATGCGCAACTGGCCCTACGCCTATGCCCTGATGAACCGGCCGGGCTCGCCGGTCAAGGGCAAATTCGCCGTCCTCCCGGTGGTCCACGGCCCCCGCGGCTCCCCGGTCTCCTGCTTCGGCGGCGGCGCCCTAGGGGTGAGCGCCTACTCCCGCCACCCTAGGGAGGCCCTGCAGCTCATCCGCTTTCTCACCCGGCGGGACCGCCTGAAGGCGCGGGCCTTGGCCTTGGGCATGCTGCCGCCCCTCAAATCCCTGTATTACGACCCGGAGCTTCAGGCGCAATTCCCCTACCTCAAGGAGCTGGCCCCGGTGTTCCTCACCGCCCGGCCCCGGCCCATCAGCCCCCTGTACAGCTTCATCGGCGATATCCTGCGCATTCATTTCTCCCGGGCCTTGACCCGCCAGGAGACCCCGGCCCAGGCCCTGAAGCGGGCGGAGGAGGAAATCGCCCGGGTTCTCAGGCGCTATCGCGGCGCTGGAGGTGCGCCGTGAAGAAGTCCGGCATCCTGGCTCAGGAAGCCCGCTGGGCTTGGCTGCTGCTGGCTCCGGCCCTGCTGGCCATCGCCCTGATCGCCCTCTATCCCCTGGGCTACACCGTGTGGCTGTCCTTGCACCAGAAAATCCTCAAGTTTCCCTGGCTGGGGCAGAGATGGGTGGGCCTGGGCCACTACCGGGAGCTCCTGGGCTCGGCCCGCTTCTGGACGGCCCTGGCTAACACCCTTATGTTCACCGTGGTGTCCGTGGCCCTGGAGACGGTGCTGGGCCTGCTGGCCGCCATGAGCCTGCACCGGGCCAGGATTCTCACCGGCTTGAGCCGGGCCGCCATGCTCCTGCCCTGGGCCATCCCCACCGTGGTGGCCGCGGTGATGTGGCTCTTTCTGGTCAACCCCGCGTTCGGCCTGATTCCCATGTTGCTCCGGGCCCTGGGGGTGAGCGGCAACGCCACTGTACTCCTGGCTCATCCGGTGAGCGCCTGGGCGGTAATCATCGCCACCGACGTCTGGAAGAACACCCCCTTCATGACCCTGATGCTCCTGGCCGGACTGCAGGTCATTCCGGCAGAACTGCACGAAGCCGCGGCGGTGGACGGCGCCTCTGGCTGGCAGACCTTCTGGCACGTGACCCTGCCGCTGCTGGTGCCGGCCCTGCTGGTGGCCCTGATTTTCCGCACCGCCCAGGCCTTCATGGTCTTCGGCCACATCTACACCCTGACCGCCGGCGGGCCGGGCACCGCCACCGAGACCCTGGCCTTCCTGGCCTTCCAGGCCATCTTCAACGACCTGCGCTTCGGCTACGGCTCGGCTCTGTCCCTTACCATGTTTCTGGGCAGCCTGGCTTTCGCCCTGCTTTATCTGCGCTTTCTGGGCCTCCAGCCCAAGGGAGGACGGGAGATATGAGAAGCCGTTCCTGGTCCGTTTATGCCGCCACCCTGGCCTTTATCGCGGTCTCTTTCTTCCCTTTCGTCTGGACCCTGCTGTCCTCCTTCAAGCCGCCCCTGCAGCTTTTCCAGATCAACCCACCCCTGCTGCCGCACCCCTTCACCTGGGAGAACTACGGGGCCATCTTCCTGGAGCGCCGCTTCCACCTGAACATTCTCAACTCCCTGATAGTGGCCGGGGCCACGGCCGCCCTGGCGGTGGCCCTGGGCTCCTGCGCCGCCTACGCCTTGGCCCGCCTGCGCTTCCGGGGCAAAACCGCCCTGCTGGGCTTTATTCTCATCATCAGCCTTTTCCCGCCGGTGTCCATCGTCAGCCCGCTGTTCCTGCT
>JAFDHU010000347.1:1343-3522 GCA_019308625.1 Deltaproteobacteria bacterium | reverse complement strand
CTGCCATCTGGCGGCTGATGGCTCTGCTGGAGGAGGATGAGCATCTCCTGGCCGGCCTGACCGGGGAGGCCTGGGAGCGGGTGGGGCGCCGGCTGACCCCGGATCTGGCCGTGATCTCCCTGCCGGCCCTGCTGGCTCTGCCCTCCGGCCTGCAGAAGCGGGTCCTGCGGCAGGCCCTGGGACAATTGAATCCCGGCCAGGAGATCACCCTGGCCCAGGTGGAGAGTCTCCTGGCCCTGGCCCAAGCCCGGAAAAGCGGGGGCCAGGTTGCCTGCGGAACCGTGCAGGCGGCCCGGGCCGGGGCGGAGCTCCACCTGTGGCGGCGGCTGCCGCTTCCCCTGGAGGAGCCCACCCCGCTCAGCGCCCCGGGGGAATGGCAGACCCCCGACGGCTGGCGCCTCCGCCTGGAAGTGCGCCCCTGCCCGCCGAAATTGTCCTGCCCGGGGCCTGCGGCGGCCTGCTTTGACGCCGGAGGGGTGAGCCTGCCCCTGGTCCTCCGTCATTTCCGGGCCGGCGACCGGTTTTGGCCCCTGGGAGGGCCAGGCACCAGGAAGCTCCAGGATTTCCTGGTGGACTGCAAAATCCCCCGCTGGCTCCGGCCCCACCTCCCTTTGGTGGAAAGCGGCGGACGTATCGTCTGGGTGGCGGGATTGAGAACCGCGGAAGACGCCAAGATGACACCTGAAACCAGGCAGATGCTGGCCCTGGAGATTACCCCCGTCAGCCCCTACGCCGTCCGGGTCTGGGAGATGCTGACCGCTTTGGTGTCCCGGAAGACCACGGAACAGCTTGGTTGAAGGAAAAAGCTTTAGAATCCGGGAAGTCTACCCGCATCATGTCCAAGCCTTTCCTGCTGTTAATCAACCCCTGGATTTACGACTTCGCAGCCTATGACTTTTTTGCCCGTCCCCTGGGGCTGCTTTATCTGGCCGGATTTCTGGAGGCCCGGGGCTTTGACCTGGCCCTGGTGGATTGCCTGGGGACTCCGCCGGTCCGCCCCGGCCCTTACGGCACCGGCCGCTTCCCCAAGGAGATACTGCCTACGCCGCTGCCGCTTTCGGGCCTGCCCCGGCGCTACGGCCGCTACGGCATCACAGAGGATGCGTTCCGCCGCCAGCTTTCTCGACTGCCGGAGCCGGCCGCGGTGCTGGTGACTTCCATGATGACCTACTGGTATCCCGGAGTGGCCGCGGCCATCAGTATTACCCGGGAGTTTTTCCCCAGGGCTCCGGTTATTCTGGGCGGCATTTACGCCACCTTGTGCCCTGACCACGCCCGCTGCCACAGCGGCGCTGACCTGGTGGTGCAGGGGCCGGGAGAGCGGAAAATTCTGGCTTGCCTGGAGTCACTCACCGGACTCCGGGTAGGGGAGCCCGGCAATACCTCTTTTGCAGCCCTGCCCCGCCCCGCCTTGCACCTGCTTCCTTATCTTTCCTTTATCCCCCTGCTCACTTCCCGGGGGTGCCCGTTTCAGTGCGACTACTGCGCCTCCCGGCTTCTTACGCCCCGGTTTGAGACCCGACCGCCTTTGGAGTTGGCCGGGGAGCTTATATTCTGGCAGGACCGCCTGGGACTGATGGAGGTGGCCTTTTACGACGACGCCCTTTTGATAGACGCAGAAAACCGTCTTTTGGTGATGCTGGAGGAGCTGGCCCGGCGAGGACGCACCTTTCGCTTCCACACCCCCAATGCGGTGCATGCCCGCTTCATCACCCCTGAGGTGGCCAGGTGGCTGAAGCGGGCCGGCTTCGCCACTCTGCGCCTGGGGGTGGAGACCACCGCCACCGAGGGGCGGCTGGACCAGGACCGGGACCTGGAAGCCTCCATCCGCCGCGTTCACCAGTTAGGGGCCACCCCCGTCCTGGCCCAGTACTCCCCCATCCCCGGCACCGCGCTGTGGCCCCGGGCGGTGGCGGCCTCCCGCTATGACCTGGAAGCTGATCCCCTGTTCCACAACCCCTCCATCATGCCCTGCTGGCCGGAGTTCTCCTGGGAACGTCTCACCCGCCTCAAGCGCCTGGCCCAGGGACAATAAAAACTCGGCCAGTATTTGTCTTCCGCCCTTCTCAGAGGTCCCCGGCCATCACCAAGCCTGCCTGGTTCAGATTGTCCCACAATTTCTTCCCTCCTGCTTGCCCGAAAGTCAGCATCTCCCTTAATCTGGAAAAATCAATTTCGG
>JAFDHU010000347.1:0-1319 GCA_019308625.1 Deltaproteobacteria bacterium | reverse complement strand
GGCTGGCGTCTGGCCAAGGCCGCAGCCACCCGGTATCTGTCCCCGGAAGCTGGCGCGGCCGTGTCCGCCCAGGAGGTGATAACCAGGTATGTGGCTGCTCTTCAGGAAGACGCCGGGCAGGAGGCCGGCGGGGCGCTGGCGGCCTTCCGCCTGACCAGAAAGACGGCCCTGCGCCTGGGGGAATTCTGCCAGCAATTAAACAGCCCGGAGGGGCAAAGGGAAGGAGCGCCTGCCGCCAGCACAACCCCAGAGGATGCAGCCCACCGCTTGGCCGCGACCTGGCTGGAGGAAAGCTTCGGTTTAGAGGAAGCCGTGCTCCGGCCTCCGCTGGTCAAGGTTTTGTCGGAGATTTTCCACACCCTCAACCGCTCGCCGGAAGACCTGTCCCGGCTCTCCCCACCGGCTGTGGTACAAAGATTTCTGGCCGCGGCCTTGTTCCAGCGTCTGGTCTTTGACCTGGGGGAGCCTCTGGAGGCAGCCGCCCCCGGCTGGCAGGCCTTGTCCCAGGCCCTGGCGGACCTGGAGGCCGAAGTCAGACAGGCAGCCGCATCCTCTCTGGCGACGGCCGGCGGGCCCAGGGACTGGCACGGCCCGGAGGCCTGGGTCTGGGTCACCCGGGTGCTGGAGGAAATGCTCCAACATTTCTCCCCCAAGACCGGGAGCAAGGAGTAATGGCGGTCACCATTTACTTCCGGGCTCCGGGAGAACGCGGCCGGCTGCCCCGGAGCGCGGAGGCCGTGGTGTACCTCCACGGCTCCGGCCCGGCTGGCGGTGTGGGCCGCGGACAAGCTCATCCCCCGGCGCTGGGCCCGGGACGCCTGGACCCGGGCCCTTCATCTGGCGCTGCCGGCGGACCCGGTCTGGGCCGGGCTGCTGCCCCGTCTGGCCCGAATTCTGCGGTTTCTCACCGGAGACCATTGGGCCTTCACCCCCAGAGAGGCTCCTCTGCACCTGGGGGTGGCCGCCACCTGGCTGCCGGATAAGGCTCCCGAAGCGGTGGTCCTGTTCTCCGGAGGTCTGGACTCCCTGGTCGGGGCCATTGACTGGCTGGAAGAAGGCCGATGCCTGCTTTTGGTCAGCCACTATGACTTCGGGCAACTCGCCTCCATCCAGCAACGCCTGGCCGCCCTGCTCAAGGAGGCCTACGGTCCGGAGCGTCTCCATCACGTGGGCCTGAGGGTGCAGTTTCCCGAGACCCGGGAGTTTACCCTGCGCAGCCGCTCCCTCCTGTTTCTGGCCCTGGGGCTCTCGGCCGCGGCGGCCTGCGGTCCGGGCACCCCTCTGGTGATGCCGGAAAACGGCTGGATCAGCCTGAACCC
>JAFDHU010000346.1 GCA_019308625.1 Deltaproteobacteria bacterium | reverse complement strand
TGTCGGGAAATGGCATAAAAGCGGTCGCCGATCTCCGAGGCCGGGGTGCCGGGGTAGGTGGTGGCCAGCCGTACGCCCGTCTCCAGGGACCCCCGCACAATGGCTTCATTGCCCAGGAGCAGGCGCTGGTCGCCGGGATTGTCTGCCAATAGTTCTCTCATCCTGCGCCCTTGTCTTGTCAGTCTATTTCCTCCGGCCGCCGGGATGGCCCGATGCACGGGAGTTTCCTTAAGATTGACGCCCTGCCCCCGCTTCAGGAAGTAGAAACTTATTGTTACCATAAATGCCGCGCTTGGCGCACGGTTTTCTGCAGTCCCGCCTGCATCTGCATTACCCTGGGCCGGGCTCGTCCGAGGTTAGCCCTTATTTTTCGGCTCACTTCCGGGCCTCGGCCCAGATGAGCTCATAGGTGGCGGGAATCGCGCCGTTCAGGGCGAAGCGGGCGTGATACGCGGTCAGCATGGCCCTGAAAAGGCGGGGGGAAAGGGGCCGGGGCACGGGGTTGGTGGCTCCGGTGGCCTGGAGGGATTTCAGAAAGGCTTGGGGCGAAGGAAAGTAAACCGTCAAGGTGTGCCGCTGTACCCGGATATGGGCGAAGCCGGCTTGCTCCAGCAGGCGCTGCCAGTCGGAGTCCCCCGGAAAGCGCGCCGCGGCGAGGTCCGGGCCGGCGGTCTTGAGTTCGGCCGCGGCCTGCTCCAGGGAGCGGCGCAGCTCCGGAAAAGTGCCCGGCCCCACCGCGGTAAAGGCCAGCCGGCCGCCCGGGGTCAGACAGCGGGCGTAATTTGCCAGGGTTTCCGCCGGCTGGCTGAACCATTGGAAAGCGGAGTTGGAGATAATCAGGTCAAAGCGGCCCCGGGTGATGGCCTCGCCGTCGGCCGCCAGCCAGGCGGTGCGGGTGTCACCGTTCAGCTTCTGCCGGGCGGCCTGCAGCAGAGCCGGGTCCAGGTCCACGGCCACCAGGAGGGCCTGGGCGTTCAGCCGTCGCAGCTCCCGGGTCAGATAGCCGGTGCCGCAGCCCACCTCCAGGATGCGGCGGGCCTGGCGGACCGCCTCGGCGCTTAAGCCCAACAGCTCCGCCGCCATGTACCGCTGCACCTGGGCATGGGCGTCATAAGTTCCCGCCCGCCGGGCAAAATTGCGCCTGATGCCGAATTTGGTCTGCATGGGCTTTAATTTGGGGAGGGGGCAGGGGGCATTGCCCCCTGCCCCCTCCCAAGCCCCTCCCCCAACCCCTTACAGGGGGATGGGAGGGGGTGTGGGGGAGGGCGGGGGAACCGCGTTCCCCCGGCCCTCCCCCACAACTTCCTTCAAGATTTCATTAAACCTGGCCGCCTGGGTGATGAAGGGCACATGTCCGGCGCCGGGAAAAGTGATAAGCCGGGAGCCAGGCAGGTGTTCGTGCAGGAATTGCGTCTGCTCCGGCAGCACAATCCTGTCGGCCCCGCCCTGGACCAGGAGAGTTGGGCCGCTGAGCCGGGAGAGCTGCGGGCGCAAATCCGCGGCCAGCAGATAATCCAGCCCGGCCGCCAGATGCCCTGCGTCCGCATGGTTTGGAAATAAAGCCGTCACTTCCTCTCGGAAGCTTTCTTCCCCGGGGGCCAGGCAACCGGCAGCAAAATCCACCAGCACCCGCCCGGCCTCCTGCCATAGGGCCCGGCGCATGGCCCGCACCGCCGCGGGGGGCTGGCCCCAGGGATGGTCCCCGCGCCGGCAGAAGACTGCCGCAACCCCCACCAAAACCAAGGAGGCAGGCCTGAGCCGCCTCTCGGCCAAGGCCTCCAGGAGCAGCATGCCGCCGAGAGACCAGCCTACGGCCACGGTGCGGGCCAAGGGGAGCTTTTCCAGGAAATCCGCCAGCCATGTGGCCTGCCACACCGGGAGGGTGGGGGCATGCACCCGGCACGCCACACCGGGAGGGTGGGGGCATGCACCCGGCACACCGCCGCCAGGCCCTCCATCTGGCGAGCCCAGATGGAGCCCGTGGCCCCCCAGCCGTGGAACAGCACCAGGTGTCTCATGGCACCAACCCCATTTGCCGGCCCACCCGGATGATGGCCTCCCGGGCCTGAGCTAGCTCCCGGCTGGAGTGGGCTGCGGACAGCGGGCCTTCCCGGGCGGCACCGTGGGGGGCCGCAGGGCCACGGCCATCAGGCCCTCCTCCCGCAGGCGGGCGGCAAATTCCAGGGTGCGGGCGTTGTCGCCCACCAACACCGGCAAAATTTGGGTTTCGCTCTCCAGGGTGTTGAAACCTGCCTGTGTGAGCCCGCGTCGGAACTGCTCCGCTTGTTCCAGAAGATGCTGCCGGCGCTCGGGTTCCGCGGCCACAATCTCCAGGGCCCGGTCAATGGCCCCCAGCACCGGCGGCGGCAGCGCGGTGGAATAAATAAAGGCCCTGGCCTTGTTGTGCAGGTAGTCAATCAGGCGGCGGTCTCCGGCCACATAGCCGCCCAGGGAACCCAGGGCCTTAGAAAAAGTGCCCATGTGCACCTCCACCCGGGCGGTCAGTCCCAGGGCTTCGGCCAGCCCCGCGCCCCGGTTTCCCAGCACGCCGGTGGCATGGGCTTCATCAATCATCAGAATGGCCCCGTATTTTTCCTTGAGTTCCACCAGTTCGTGCAAAGGAGCCAGGTCCCCGTCCACCGAGAAAACGGTGTCGGTGACAATCAGCCGGGTTTTGCCGGCCGGGGCCTCCTTGAGCAGCCTTTCCAGACGGTCGTAGATGCTGGCGTGGTTGAGGCGGTCGCAGAAGACCACATCCCCCGGCCCCACCAAGGCGGAAATGGCCCCCAGGTTGGTCATGTAGCCGGTGCTGAAGATTACCGCGGCCTCGGTGCCTTTAAGCTTCGCCACCTTGGCCTCCACCGCTTCGTGCAGGGCCAAGTGGCCGGTCACCAGGCGGGAGGCCCCGGCCCCCACCCCCCAGCGGGCCGCCGCGTCCCGGGCCGCCTGAATGAGGCGGGGGTCCTGGGCCAGCCCCAGGTAGTCGTTGGAGGACAGATTGAGCAGCACCCGGCCGCCCACCCGCACCCGACCCCCCGGCAGCACCTCCTCCAGGGGCATGAGA
>JAFDHU010000345.1 GCA_019308625.1 Deltaproteobacteria bacterium | reverse complement strand
CGCGGCCTTACTCTGGAGGACGTGACGCCGTCCCTTGAGGAATTTGCCGCTGGTCTGGAACTGGACCTGGCCCCGGCGGGCGCGCCCTGGTGGCATGAATTCCAGGGCTGGCTCCGGCAAAAGCTGGACTGGCCGGAGATTCTGGCCGCCGGCCGGGAACTGGGGGCTGAGGAGGCCCTGTGGCGGCAGACCGCCGACAGCCTGTTCCAGGATATGGCCCGGCAGGCCTATCGCCTGGCCGCGGCGCAGGCCCGCCGGCGGGAGGGGCTGCCCCGGCTGCCGGGCGAAGCCAGCCTGCTACCGTGGCTGGCGGCTTGGCTGACGCCTCTCCAGCCGGCCCTCAAGGAATACGTCAACCGGCAGCTTCTTCAAACCCTGCGGGATCGGGCCCGCCAGACCTTGTGGGAGGCGCATCATCTGCGTATTGAAACTCGGGACGATCTCACCTCCCTGATCAAGTATTTCCTGGCTCGGGAACTCCGGGGTCGGGACCTGGAGGAGTACGCCCGCCACCACTCCTTGACTGAACTGATAGAGAGGGTGATCCGGCAGCTTGCCCGAGTGGAGATTTCCCCGGAGGCCGCCCCTCCCGGGGGCTTGGCGGCGGCTGTGCTGGAGGTGCTGCGGCCCCGCTCCCTGGAGGCCACCGCGGAGCAACGCCGCCTGGAGGAGGCAGTGCTGGCCCTGCTGCCCCGGAGCGACTGCGGCTCCTGCGGCGCCCCGGGCTGCCTGGCCTTCGCCCGCCTGCTGGTGCGCGGCCAGGCTGCCGCGGCCCAGTGCCTTCAGGCTCCCGAAGAGGCCAAACACAAACTGGCAGAAATCCTGGCTGCCACTCCGGCCGGGGCCGTCGCGGAGCCGTACGCCCTGACTGAGAAAGAATGCGAGCGCCTGGCTTACCTCCTGGATCCTTATGCCGCTGCCCTCCGGGAACGGCTGGCCCAGGAGCTGGCCGGACCCAGGGCCCAGAAGCTCTTTCCCCTGAAGCTGAACGAAGTCTCCATACTGCAGGTGGGCAAGAGCCCGGACGCTGCCACCTTTCATCGCTATGTGGAAAACTATCTGGGTTGGGAGGCCGCCCAAACCCTGAGCCCCAAGGACCGGGCCTTCCTGACCGAATATGGCGAAATCCGGCTGGCGGCCGAACAGCAGGCCCTGGCCGAGCGGTTTTCCTGGCTGGCCCAGGAGGAGCGTCCGGCCCTGTCGGTGTATGCCCTGGCTCCCCGGGACCCAGCGGTGCGGGCCCGCCAAGCCTATGCCGGCAAGCTGTTCTTGAGCGATCTGTCGGCCGCGGATGCCCGCCAGGTGCAGGAATTCCGCTTGAAGCAGTATCTGGAGGAATTTCTGGCGGATTGGGAGCGGGCCCTGCTGGAGCATTGGCAGGCCGGCTATCGCATTGAGGATTGGGACGACTTCGCCCACATCGTGGCCAAATCCTTCTGGCACCAGGAACGCACCCCCGCAATGGGGGAGATTCTCCGGGAGCTGCCTCCCGAGGTGTTCCACAGCCGGGAAGCGGAGGAGTTGGCCGCCCTCTACCTGGAGAGGCTGGTACGCGAGGAAATGGACACGCTGGAGCGCTGCCGCCAGCGGCTGGAGCAACTCCTGCAGCGGCGGGCGGTGGCCTCCCTGGAGGACCTGAAAATCCTCGTCCAGGGCTTGGTGGTGCAGACTTTTCAGCAACCCTTGGAGTCTGGACCGCCGGGCCGCATCACGGAGGACACGGAATTGGGGCTCCGCCTCAACCAGGCCTTCCGGCGCCTGAACCAGGCCAACGTCAAAATCTCCGGGGACCTGCGGGTCTTTCACGACGAGCTGCCCTTCCGGGTCAGACAGCTCCTGGCGGAGAATCCCCTGCGGGCCTTCCTCCAGGCGGCGGTGGAGGCCCGCCTTCAGGAGGAGCAGGAGGTGGAGCGCTTCCGGCGGGGAGAGGTTCCCCTGATTACCTCCCGCCTGCTGCGTCAGGCCGTCCGCAGTCTGTTCTGGGCCGGCCACCGGCGCACCGCCACCATCCTGGAGAACCTGGAAGACCTGGTGGCCAAATGCCCCGAAGGCAGGGAGTGGCTCACCCACCTGGCCCTGCGGGATTCCGCCTGGCAGCTCCTGGATAGTGGCGCGTTCTTGAAGAGCCAGACCCGGTCCCGGCCCCTGCCCAAGCTGCTGTGCCAGGGGTTGAGGACGCATTACGCCCACGACGTGCAGAAGCTGAAGGCCTACATGTATCTTTTGGCCCGGATGGAGGGCGACCTGAACCGCCTCACCGCGCTGCTGCGGGAAATCCGGGAGACCTCAGACATCATTGAGGCTGCCTGGCTGGCCTTCACCGAAGAGCGCACGGCCCAGAAGCCTGATGCCTTAAAGCCGCCGGCTCCCGGCGCCCCCCTGCCTCTTTTGGCCGCCCAACTGCCGGACAAGGAGCGCTTCAACCGCTACCTGTATGACGGGCTGCCCCGGGGCGAGCCCCGGGAATACCGGCAGGCCTACTGGGAGCTGATTACCATCCTGCAGTTCTACGTGGTTACCGCCTCGCCGGAGGACACCCCGGAAGACCTGTACCGGCGCTTCACCGCTGACAACTATGACTTAAGCGGCCTGTCCCCCGAGGCCCTGAAGCACGCCCTAAAGCACCAAGCCCAGCACCGGCAGCGGCTGCTGCCGCGCAAAATCAGCATCTGCACCGAGGTGCTGGCCCAGCGGCTGGCCAAGGCCGACCCGGAGCTGGCCCAAAGTGCCGCGGCCTTCCTGCAACGCAAAGGTGACTTTCTCAAGGAAGGGCCGGAGGCTGTGGAACTGGAAAAAGGCCAAATCGCTGCAGCCCGGGGAGTGGAGCTGGCCCAGCTCCGGAACGAACTTTACACCCGGATCGCTGATTTGCTGACCGATGAACGCACCGAGAGCTTCACCCGGCGCATCGGCCAGATCATTGACCGCCTGGAGGAAGAGCGCCGGGACACCCTGGCCGCCCTGCGACGGGGGGAGCTCAACCGCCTGACGGCCTTCTATATCCTGCGGCAATATCAGAAGGATCAGGAGATGGTGCCGCCTGCGGACCGGTGCCGCTTCCTGCGGCGCTATCAGCCCGAAGTGCTGGCGGAGCTGCGCGCCCGCCTGGCCCCGGAAGTGCGGGCCGCAGTGGACCGGGAACTGGACAGCATTGTGACCAGCTATCAGGCTGCCCTGGAGGATTAAATGACCGCTTACATCCTGGAGTTATGGTTGCATCAGGAGGCTGTCGACCAGGTGGCGGGGGAATACGACCTCACTCCCGGCCTGACCCCGGAGGCGGCTTTGGGGGAGTTGCCCCCGGCCGTGAGCCAGGCCCTGGCTCCGCACCTGGAGGGCTTTGCGGCTTGGCACCAGGGTCTGCTGCTGGATCAGGAGCTCACCGGCATCAGCCGGGTGCGCCTTTACTTTCATCACCGGTCCGCGGCCCTGCCGGCCCTGGCCGCCGGCCCCTGGTGGGGCGAGCTCCTGGCTAACCTGGCTCGGGCTACGGCCCTTTACCCGGGGCCCCAGGACACCCGCCTGCCCCGCCGGTTCCAACCCCTGGCTTACACGGTGGCCCCTTTGCGCCACCTGCTGGAGCACATCCGGCGCCGGGCCCGGCAGGACCCGGAGCTGCTGCCCCACCTGCTGGCCCCGCTGAGCAGCGCCACTCCGGACAGCCCTCTGGACCCCCTGGGCCAGACCTCCCAGCTTCTGTCCCGCTTTCTGGCCAGGGACGACTGGCGGGAACGGGACGTCTTCCACCTGCTGCTGGACTTTGTGGAGGGCAGCCCCCAGCTTTTCGGCGAACCGCTGCTGAATATCTGGTTTTCCCTGAAACGCCTGCAGGAGGAGGACCCGCCGGCCTACACCCGGGCCCTGGCGGCGCTCATCAATGAAGGCCGGGGCTATCTGAGAGACCTGCCCCATTGGCGAGCCGTGCTCCGGCGCTCCGGCGGGCCCGGACCCTGGGACGCCTCCCGCCGGGACTTGGTGGCCCAGGCCGTGGCCGGGCTGCTGGGCGTAAAAGGGGAGGACTTCCAAAAGCTGGCGGGCGCCGACGGCCTCACCTGGCCGCAGCTCCTGGAGGCCGCCGGCCTCCCCGAAAAAGACATTGACCTGAAGCCTCTGGAGAAGGCCAGCCTGTTTCTGGCCGCGGAGCTGTTCCCGGAGGACTCCGGCCAGCGCCGGTTTTTGCGGCACCTGCTGGAGCAGGAGGAGCCCTACCGCCGGCTGCTGGCCTCAGTCTACGATCCCCCCGACGCCCGGGAGGCCCAATTGGCGGGAGTTAAAGAAGCCTTCAACCGCCATCCGGCCAACTGCGAAAGCCAGGTGGAGTTCGCCCCCGAGGAGGCCCGGCAGTTCCTCCAGGTCTTTTTCCTGCGGCCTGACCCGGTGGAGGCCATCATTCACCGGGAGTGGCGCAAGGACCTGTATCACACCTTAAAGGGG
>JAFDHU010000344.1 GCA_019308625.1 Deltaproteobacteria bacterium | reverse complement strand
GTCAACTTGTCAAATCAAAAAAGGCAAAAGGAGGGAACCTTGATAATAGCTGTCAGCGCCAGTGGACCGGGTCTGGATGCCCCGGTGGACCCTCGCTTCGGAAGAGCCCCGTTCTTTGTGCTGGTGGACCCGGAAACCTTGGAGTTTGAGGTGGTGCCCAACCAGGTTAATCTCCGGGCCCCCCAAGGGGCCGGCATTCAAGCCGCCGCCCTGGTGGCCGGCTACCAGCCGAAAGCGGTGCTGACCGGGCATTGCGGGCCCAAGGCCTTCTTCACCCTTCAGGCCGCCGGGATTGACGTTATCGTGGGAGTGGAAGGTTCGGTGCGGGAGGCAGTGCAAAACTACCAGGCCGGAAAATACCAGCCGGCTCGCGGCCCCGACAAACACAGCCACTGGTGATCCTGGCGGCGGGGACCGCTGGCAACCTGAAAAAAAGACCTTATATTTATTAAAAAAGCTGACAGCCGAAAAAGCCGGTGGGGCTCAAGAAGGGGTGGTGTTAGGGAGACCCCAAGGCGCAGCCGGGTATGCTGCCAGAGGAGACCGGCATTCTCCCGAGCACCGGGAGGCTTAATCGTTGAAGGTAGGCAATTATGAAACTCACCATTGTTTATGACAATGAGACCAGGCAAGCCGGCCTTAAGGCTGAATGGGGGTTTGCGTGTCTGGTGGAGGAGGACGGCTGGCGGCTGCTTTTTGACACCGGGGGCAACGGGGCTCTGCTGCTCCACAATCTGGCCCAGCTCAAGTTGGATCCCCGCCACATCCCGGAAATCTTCATTTCCCACAGCCATTGGGACCACATGGGGGGCTTGTCGGACTTGTTGCAGCTGAATCCCAATGCCATAGTCTACCTGCCCGGGTCCTGTGCGCGGCCCCATCACGCCGGTCAGATGGTTTGGGTGCATGGTCCCTGTGCCCTCTGGGAGAAGGCCTATTCCACCGGAGAACTGAAAGGTCTGGAGCAATCCCTGGTGCTTCGGGCGTCGGATGGCCTTCTGGTCCTATCCGGCTGTTCCCACCCCGGGGTGGGGACGATTCTGGAGGCCGCCGCCCAATTTGGACGGGTCTCTGCTTTGGTCGGGGGGTTGCATGGCTTCCGGGAATTTCACCAGCTCGCGGGGTTGAAACTGATCTGTCCCTGCCACTGCACCCAGTATAAAGCGGAAATCTTTAAACTTTACCCGGAAACTGCGATTAGAGGAGGCGTTGGCACCGTGCTGGAGGTCTGATGGCTCAGAACCTTCCATCAGTTCGAAGCCGGAAAGATTATTATTGCCGGAGGTGGCCATGAAAGGCAAGCATGAGCACAAACACTTGCACTCTCACGAACACACTCATATCCACAGTCATGAACACCGGCATGGGGACATAGTGCATCTCCATGAGCATTCGCACACCCACACACATGAGCACCTTCATGAACATTCCCATGAACATGATCATGGGGTGGATGTTCATGTGCATGATCATGAGCATCTCGGGGAGCATGGTCCCCATGACCACGAGCATCCAGCACATGATCAGGAGATCCATGACCATCCTCACTAAGACCAAAGTTCTTTAGGATGGAGGTGACGCCATGCCCAGAGCTTATGCTTCACGCTGGTACGTTTTCGGCCCGGGCCCCGGTTGGGGCTGGGGCCGGGGTTTCGGCAGAGGCTTCGGCCGGGGCTGGTGCTGGTGGCCCCGGTGGTGGGGCTGGGGCTGGGGCCCGCCCTTCCGGGGTTTCTGGGGTTATGGACCCTGGTGGTGGGATGAGCCTCTCTGCGGGAAGAACTGGAAGCCATCCAGAAGCGCCTGAGTGAACTGGAGAAAGAGGTCTCAGGGCAGTAAACCCCAACCGGGATCCCCTTCCGGAGGGGATCCCGGTAGGGGCCCCCGGTAGCTTGGGCAAAAAAACCAGCTTGGGCCCGCGTGGATTTCGTGTGTAGTCCGGGCCGCTGAGCCAATGTGAAACGACAAGCAAGCTGGCCAAACGCTCAGGTTTGGGAAAACCCCGAAGAAAGAAGGAATGATGGTCTCAACTGATGGGTGTGTGTCCCCGGCCCGGGGTCCCCTCGCGGCGCCTGGAGCCCCAAAGAGTCCAACCCCAGACCTCAAGGAGAAGGATAAGATGACTGCCCAGGTAGGTAAACCGGCGCCCGACTTTGAGGCCGCAGCCTATATCGACGGTGGCTTTAAAAACCTGAAGCTCTCGGATTACCGGGGCAAATGGGTGGTGTTGTGCTTTTATCCCGGGGATTTCACCTTTGTCTGACCCACCGAGCTGGCGGCAGTTGCTGCCAAGTATGCGGATTTTCAGGCCCTGGGAGTGGAGGTTTTAGCCATCAGCACCGACAGCCGGTTCTCTCACAAGATCTGGCAAGAAGAGGAGCTCACCAAAATGGTGCCGGGAGGCGTGCCGTTTCCCATGCTGTCGGATGCCGGCGGGCGCATCGGCCAGGTTTATGGCGTGTATGATCCGGAGGCGGGAGTGGATCTCCGGGGCCGCTTCCTTATTGACCCGGACGGGGTGATTCAGGCCGCGGAGATTTTGACCCCTCCGGTAGGCCGCCAGCCCCAGGAGTTGCTGCGGCAGATCCGGGCTTTCCAGCATGTACGGACTACGGGGGAGGTCTGCCCCTCAGGCTGGGAGCCGGGAAAGAAAACCCTGCAGCCTGGCCCGGCTCTGGTGGGAAGGGTTTATGAGGTCTGGAACCCCGAGAGGGACGGCTGATTCAACAAAAAAGTGAAGCGCCCCCCGCTTG
>JAFDHU010000022.1 GCA_019308625.1 Deltaproteobacteria bacterium | reverse complement strand
ACCCGGGTGCTGTCCCAGCCGGTGGCCGATTATAAGGTGAATACCGCCACCGCGCTGGCGGCTCGGCAGTTGGACCTTACCGGCCTTCATTTGCAGCCGGGGGAAAAGGTGCGCTACGTACACCGGGAAGGCAAGCAGGGTCCCAGGGAGTGCCGCATCCTGGCTGCACCGTTTCTGGAGACTCTGGATGATTATGACGCCAACTTCTATTTAGAAATGCTTGAAAGGGCCCTGGATGAGGTGCTGCTGCCGCTTGAGTGGGTTTAATCTATCGTTATGCTTTAACTCCAAGTATGCCCTTAGACCGAGAGGGCAATGGCTGCCGAGCTGAGATAGATACGAAGCGTCCGGGCCATAGCGGAGCGAAAGATAAGCCGTTTTTCTATGGGCCATGTAAACGCCAGCTCCAAAAACTTGAGGAGGTGCTAGGAAAGGCCATTACCCCGGGAGCAGGCGGAGAAGGCCACCGCCTTATCCTAACCCTGCACCCGATATAGAAGGGTCTCGCTGCCCGCCTTAAAGAGTTGATTAAGAACATGGCCCGTTCCAGGCGGGGAACTTTGTGTAAAGCCCACCACCGTCACCAGCTATGACCTGGACACCAAGGCGGTGGTGGAATTTCTGCTCAATGAAGGGCTGGACAGGGAAGCCATCTGGCCCATGCTGAACCTCACCAAGACCAGCCTGGAGCGCGGCTTGAAAAAGGTCAAAAAACAAGACCTGCTGGAACAAATCCTGGCCCTGAGCAATTGCAAGACCACCGAGCGGATCGAATTCCGCAAAACCCCCTGACAGAGCCAATAATCAGGCCCTTCGGCCTCAGCGATGTGGGCGTTGGTCCCGGAAAGCAAAGTCAGAATGTTCGGAAGGATTAAAGTCGCCAAGGAGCTTGACGAATAGTTAAAAGGCGGCAAATCTTACGAACAGGCGCGCCGCATGAGGTTTCTCTTGCTTGAGGCCTATCATTATAGCAGTCTCCTTTTTGGGGAGCACCTCATCTCTAAGCAATTCTCGTTAATAATTAGGGCCCACTCTGTCCCTGAATTTCAAGAACCCCTTTATCAAGGAAGCCTACTGTGATATAAGGGAACCATCTATTGGGACTGAACCCTTGCCTTGGCATTTCCTTCCTTCACAATTATCCTGACCTCTTGATTCAGGCTCCGGGCTGATGCTCTTTGGGGAATACCACTTTAGGGGCGTCCTGGAAGATGACGCCGTCCTTCCCCCGTTCAAGGGTTCCACCTTCCGGGGGGTGTTCGGGCGGGCCCTGAAGGAAGTCACCTGCGCCCTGCGGCACCAGGAATGCCCCGCCTGCCTGCTTCGGAACCAATGCGTCTACACCCGGGTGTTTGAGTATCCGCCGGACCTGCTGCCCCGGGGCGCGCCCACCCCGCCGCACCCCTTTGTCATTGAGCCGCCCCTGACCCCCCGCACCCACTTCTTCCGGGGAGAAACCTTTGAATTCACCCTCCTGCTGTTCGGCTTTGCCAATCAATGTCTGCCCTATTTTGTCTATGCCTTTGAACAGATGGGAAGAATCGGCATCGGCCGCCGCCTGGAGGGCAGGAGAGCCCGCTTCCGGCTCCTGTCGGTGAGCACCTCGGAGGGGGAGAGCATCTACCACTTTAGGGATCGCGCGCTGGAGGGGGACCGGACCGCCCCCCTGACCTGGGAGGCACTGGCCGCCGGCAGACCGGTGGAAAAACTGACCCTGGAGCTCCTCACCCCCCTGCGCCTGAAGTTCCAGAACCGCCTTCAGGCGGAGCTGCCCTTTCATGTGCTCCTGCGGGCGGCCCTCCGCCGCCTCTCCACTTTATCCCAATACTTCGGACAGGGAGAGCCGCCTTTGGATTACAAGGGCCTCATTGCCCGGGCCCAAGAGGTGGCGGTGGCCGAGTCCAGCCTAAGCTGGACTGACTGGCAGCGTTACTCCCACCGTCAGGATCGGGCCATGCTCCTGGGTGGCCTCACCGGCCGGGTCACCTATGTCGGCGCTCTCACTGAATTTGTCCCTTTTTTGCGGTTTGTGGAGAAAGTACACCTGGGCAAAGCCACCACCTTCGGCCTGGGCAAAATAGCTTTGTCTAACCCCTCACATAAAGGGCTTGATCATGAAGGACGTTGAATCTCTGGCATTGGGTGTTTTATGGCATGACATCGGCAAATTCAAGCAGCGGGCCCGCTATCCGGAAGATTCAGGACGCAGCCATGTGGAAATCGGGGTGGAGTGGCTGGAGAATCATTATGGCAGAGGCCGCCTTTCCGCCCTAGTCAGCACCCACCATGCCTCCAGCCGGGAAACCTGGGAGAGCAATGATGCATTGATCGGCTATGAGGCGGACAATTGCGCGGCCTCAGAAAGAAAGACCTATGATCCGGAGATTGACCGCTACACGGAGTGGCAGCATCAGATCTGTCTGGCCAACATCTTTGGGAGGGTGGCCGATCCTCGGCGACTCGGCGACCCTTCTGCCTTGCCGCCGCCTTCTTATCTGCCCCTCAAGCCTTTGGGCTCCTGGATTGAACCTTGCCCGGACGAAGCGGTCAATTCCCCTGAGACTTACAGGTCCTTGTGGGAGCAATTTGAGAGGGAGTTCGCCGTCCTCAAGGACCGGGACCAGCACCATAACCTGGAACTGATTCTGCATCTGCTGGAAAAATATACTAGCCACATCCCTGCCATTACCTTGAAGATTTACAGTCCCGAGGACCGGGAGACGTATCGCAAGCATCCGGACATCTCCCTGTTTGACCACTCCAAGACCGCCGCCGCTTTGGCCGTCTGCCTCTATGCCTACCACCGGGAGAAGCATGCCGCTGATTGGCCGCAGCGGGTTTTGAAGGAGGAGATTGCCGGGCCGGCCACCTGGGAGCCCGGGGCAGAGGCCCCCTTCCTTCTGGTGGGCGGCGATATCTCAGGAGTTCAGAAATTCATTTACACCATCGCCTCTGCCAAGGCCCTGAAAAGTCTGAAGGGACGCTCCTTTTTTCTGGAGCTGCTGGCCGAGCATGTGGTGAGCTTCCTTCTGGAGAGCCTGGAGCTCACCCGCTGTAACGTGCTCTTCATCGGAGGTGGGCATTTTTATTTGCTGGCCCCCAACCTGGACAAAGTCCGCCACACCCTGGGGACTGTCAGTGAAGCAGTCAATGATTACCTGTGGAAAACCGCCAATGGCCAGTTGCAAATTTTTACAGAAGCGGCGCCGATGAACAAAGCCCAACTGGCCCAAACCAGTCAAGTCTGGGGAGAGCTGTCGGGTCGGCTGGAGGAGGCCAAGCGCCGGCGCTGGGAGACGCACCTGGAGGAACTCCTGGCAGACCCGGCCTCCCCGCACCCGGACTGCCTGACGGACAAATGCACGGTATGCGGGCGGGAGGACCTTCCCCTGCACCGAGAGGAAGATATGGCCCTGTGCGGCCCCTGTTTGGACCAACTGCGGCTGGGGGACCACCTGCAAAGGGCTTTGCGGGAAGGAAGGCATCCCGCTCTAGCCGTATGGCATGACCGTCCCGAGGAACACGCCTGGGTGCTGCCGGTGGAGACCGGTTCTTACCGGCGCTACTACCTGCCGGTAAAAGACCTCCGGCATCTGAGGGGGAAGCTGGATGGGGCTTTGCACCTGAATACCTGGGAGATGGCGGAATTCACGTTACCTGGCAGCCGTCCCTTGCTGTCTGCCACTTACCACTACCGGGAATTTGCTGACCTTGAATCCCTGGTAAATGAAGGCTTCGGAATGGGAATGGCAGCCGTTCTGCGCATGGATGTGGACCATCTGGGGAAAATCTTTTCCCATTCCCTGGCGGCCGAAAGAGACACCTTGGCCCGCAAGACCAGCCTTTCCCGCCAATTGAGCCTGTTCTTCAAGTTCCACCTGGACGGCATCCTTAAAGGAGCGGAGAATGGCTACGAGACTCTGCCCCGGCACAATCTTGCCGGCCGGCCCCTGAGGGAGCGCTGCCTGTCGGTGGTCTACTCCGGGGGTGATGACCTGTTTCTCCTGGGACATTGGCTGGATGTACTGGAAGCCGGGTTGGATATTCAGCAGGCCTTTGCCCGTTTCACCTGCAACCCCTACATCACCCTCTCCGCAGGCCAGGCTTTGGCCCCGCCTCATGCTCCCATTTACCGGCTGGCCCGCCTGGCCGGAGAGCTGGAAAGTTTAGCCAAGAAGGCCGGCGGCATGGAAAAGAGCCGCATCGCTTATACCGGCAACAGGATTTTCCGCTGGGAGGATTTTCCCTCAGAGGTGCTGCAACCTCTGGAAATACTGGGGGAATTCCTCCAATGCGGGGAAAGCAAGCTGGTCCCGGTTCCTGATGGTTTGGGCCGGGGGGTTTTCTTCCGTCTGATGCAGGTGTGCCGAGACCACAAAGGACAAGGCGTTTGGCGTTTTCCCCGCCTGGCATGGCTGTTTGGCCGGCTTAAACCACGGAACCGGAACCTTCATCCCGCTTGGCAAAAGCTGCAAAATTACATCTTTCACACCGAGGTCAGCTGGCAGGGTCTGGAGACCGCCCTAATGTGGACCCTGATGATGATGCGGAAAGGAGAACTACCATGACAGAATCAGTCAATTACCAGAACTATGCGAAACGTATGGAGAAACTGGAAGACCTGGAAACTGCCGTCCTGGTGGACATGGCCGATGAGATGGGCAAAGAGCTGGCCAGAAATTTGAAGATCAACCAGATTCGGCGGTTCCTGGACGCCCTCCGGAAAATTGAACAGGAATTCTTCCGGGTTGCCAGCTCCGCTGATCCCGGCCAGAGGGAAAAAATCAAACACAACCTGTCCATGCTGCGCCCCAAGCTGGCCTATGCAGTGGGCAGAGATAGGAGTGTGAGGCCCCTCATGACCGTTCTGGAGCCGGCCATCCGCAAGGCGGCGGCAGACCCGGATCAGAACTTTGAGAAACTGCTTCATTTCATGGAAGCCATCATCGCCTATCACAAATATTATGGCGGCAAAGATTAATCAGGAGGCGCTAATCATGACTGACCGGAAAATTGAGGGGAAAATCGTCATCAGCGGAGTGCTGGAGTGTCTGACCGGCTTGCACATCGGGGCTTCCAAAGAAAATTTGGAAATCGGCGCCTTGGACTCTCCGGTGGTCCGGGACCCCATCACCAAGCAGCCCTACATCCCGGGCTCCTCCCTGAAGGGCAAGCTGCGGGCCCTGCTGGAGAAGGCCACCCCGGAATGCCCCCCCAACCGCAATGGCGGCACCAGGGAACGCCCGGTCATGCGGCACGAGTGCGATGATTTTGAAAGCGCCGTCAACTGCCCGGTCTGCCGGCTGTTCGGCTCCACTGGCCACAACGGGGGACGGAATTTCCCGGCCCGGCTGAGGGTGAGAGACCTCTACCTGACGCCGGAAAGCTTCGCCATGCTGGAGAAGATTGACACCGGCCTGCTTTACACGGAATGGAAGTTTGAAAACGCTTTGGACCGGGTGACTTCCGCTGCCAACCCCCGGAACCTGGAACGGGTTCCCCGGGGTTCCCGGTTTGAGGCCTGCCTGGTGTATGACGTGGAGGACCTGGAAGCGGCCAAAACAGATGTGGACAACCTGCGCTTGGCTTTGCGCCTATTGGAGGACGATGCCCTGGGGGGCCATGGTTCCCGGGGCTACGGGCAGGTAAAAGTGGAAATTCACCAGATCCTGGCCCGCAAGCTGGAGGACTACCGCCGGCGGGAGGAAGCGACGGGTGGGGAAAAAGTCATTACCGATCTTTCCCAACTAGACGAGCTTTGGGAGCATTTCGGCTCCTAAGACCTCCCCCGGGAAGAGGCGAACATGGAACTTTATGCTTACTGTCTCCATTTCTCCGGCCCGGTGCGGTTCGGCGCCACCGGCATCGGTCTGGAGGAAACCGACCTGACTCTGGATTCCGACGGCCTGACTTCGGCCTTCCTCAATGCCCTGGCGGTTAAGGAGGGCCCGGAGGCGGTGGCGGAATTCATCCGCCAGGTCCTGGCCGGAAATCCACCGGTAATCTTTTCCTCCCTGTTTCCCTTTGGCCCTGATCCCTTGGATCACTCCCAAACGGCTTACGTCCTCCCCAAGCCCCTGAGCGGACCGCCTACAGCCCCGGAAACCCTCCGGGATTTCGGCAAGGACCTCAAGAAGCTGAACTGGCTTAGGCCGCAGGATGCCGCCCGTTGGCTGGCTTCCGGGAGCCTGACGGCGGAAGAGCTGCAAGGCATACTGGAAAGGTCCCGGGATCTGGCCAGGTCCAGGGAAGACGATCCCGAAAGCGGCTGGTTCGCCGAGGAACTGCGCCCCCGGGTGGCCTTGGACCGCAGTCATTCCGGCAGCGCCCTGTGGGCCTGCGCTGCGCTTCGCTTTGCCCCCGGAGCCGGGCTTTACGGACTGGTGGCCCTAACGCAGCAATGGCGGGAAACCTGGCTTGACACCCTGCACCTTCTGGGAGGCCTGGGCCTGGGAGGGGAGAGGACCTACGGCTTTGGGGAATTTGTCGTCTCCGGCCCCAACCCCCTAGGGGACGAATGGGAATCCCTTTTGACCGCCCCCCGGGAGCGCTTTTTGCTTCTCTCCGCCTACTTTCCTGCCCCGGAGGAGCGACCCCGCCTGGCCGACTGCCTGGAGGCCTGGAATTTCGTGGAAAGGCGCGGCTTTATCGTCACCGGTCGGCGGGCTACCACCCTCAAGCGCAAGCGGGTGCGGCTGCTGGTACCCGGCTCGGTGCTGCGGCGGCCCCTTAAGGGCGCCTACGCCGACGTCACCCCTGAGGATTATCAAGCCTTGGGTCTGGCACACCGGGTCTACCGCTGCGGCCTGGCCTTCACGCTACCTTTTTATCCAGGATGACGGGCATGAACAACAAGGAGATTAGAAGATTTCATTTGCGCATCCTCACCCCCACCCATATCGGCACCCGGGAGGGCTTCCTGCAGCCCATGGAGTTCGCGGTACACCAAGGCAAGGTGTATGTCTGCGACGACGATCTTCTGGGCCAGGTCCTGCTGGAAAAGGGCCTCCTGGCGCGCTTCCTGGCCGAGGTGGAGAGAGGGCCGCTCAGCATAAAGCAGTTTTTTGCCTCCGCAGGCCTTAGGCCGGAGCAGGTGCTGCCCCAGATATCCCGGCTGACCATACCTCTGGCCGCCCTGGGAGGAGAAGAGCCCTCCCAGTTCCGACCTTTTATCCGGGACGGCCAGGGGGAGCCCTTCCTGCCCGGAAGCGCCCTTAAAGGGGTCTTTCGCACGGCAGTACTTTACCAGCTCCTCAAAGATTCCGCTTGGCAGGAGAGGCTCGTGGCTCTGGTGAGCCGCCATACCCCCTGTACCGGAAGAGGGAAGGAATGGAGAAGAAGCACCGTCTTCTTCTCGGAAGAGCTCCTGCAGAAGCAGGCCCTGCAGAAATTCCCCCTGCGTCCGGGGCACCGCTGTCCTGATCCCACCACCGACCTGCTCCGGTGCCTCACGGTGCGGGATGCCTACCCAGTAGAACCCGGCTCCGCCCGGACCTATGTCATCCCGGTAGATTTTCTCTGCCGAGGGCGGGGCAACGGATTCTATTTCAGTCAGACGGGCTATGGCAGGCCGCTGCGGGTCTGGGTGGAGGCTCTTTTCCAGACCACCTTTGCCGTGGAAGTCATTTGGGACCATGGCGTCTTCGCCCATTTTCAGCAGACTGCCGGCTCCCGCTCCCTGCCGGTCACCGGGCTGGATGACCTGCTGGAAGCGGTCCAGACCATGAACCGGGACCTGATAGACCACGAACGCCGGTTTTATGCCCAGCCCGGGACCGTGGATCCGGAGGCCGCCCAGACAGCCCGAAGCTTGGCAGACTTTTACGGCAGGCTCTCGGGCAACCTCCTGAGAGTGGGTTTCGGCAGCGGCATGCTGTCCACCACCGTGAATCTACACCTTCCTCCGGAGCTGCGGCAAAAGGTGCGGGACCGTTGCGGCAGCGGTCCGCGGCCGGAAGAAGAGGCCCCCAAATCCCGGCGGATTTGGCGGGACAAGAAGGGCCGGAGCTTTCCCTTGGGCTGGACTCGTCTCCGCCCCCCTGAGGAAGGCTGAAGACGGTTCCGGCCGACCGCTTGGCTTGGGGAAACTTTGGAAAAACCAATCAAATTCTATAAGGTGAGGAGCCCCAAATGCGCAGGCGTGCTCTCCTTGTCACTGTTGGCACAGGTACCAGACCGGATGTGAACATCGTCCGTCCTCTGGTCAAAACCATCCGGGACAGCCGCCCGGACTTCCTGGTTCTGCTGGTGACCGAAGCCAGCCTGAACCACGGCCAGGAAATTCTGTCTCAGCTAAATTGGCCTCAGGATGCCCAAATGACTGTGCTTCTCAAGGATTTTGACGACTTCCAGGCGGTGTTTCGGGAGGTCAATCAGGTCTTTCGTCGCTTGAATGAGCTCGGGTTTGCCCCTGAAGAAGTCCAAGTAGACTTCACCAGCGGCACCAAAGCCATGAGCAGCGGAGCCGTGTCCGCCGGTATTTTTCATCAGTGCGAGTCTCTGAAATACATCACAGGCGAACGCCGCCATGGCGTGGTGGTGGACAACACCGAGAAATTCATCACCGTGCAACCTGCGGCCATCTATGCCCGACATGACCTCAGGCTGGCCCGGGAGCTGATTCTCCGGCTGCGGTTTGCCACCGCCGAGGAAATTCTCCGGGATTTGAACCCGAATCTTCTTGACGCTGAAGAGCAGGAGTTGCACCGCAATTTGAGACGGGTGACTCACGCTTACCGGGCCTGGGACATGTTCCATCACGCCGATTGCAGGTCCCGCTTTGACAAAGTGTCCTGGGAGGTACTTCGGGGCGAGCCTTTCAGGCCCTCCGCTGCCGCCCTAACCCTCCTTGACCGCCTTGCTGGCCGGGAAGAACAATCACGGAGCGAGGCGCTGTTGCTTGACCTTTACAACAACGCCTGTCGCCGGGGCCTGGAAGGCAAATTTGATGACGCCGTCGCCCGACTTTACCGGGCGGCGGAGCTTTTGGCCCAGCAGCTTCTCTCCGGCCCTCCCTATCATCTCAACTCCAGTGACTTGGACTTGACCAGAGTACCCGCTTCCCTCCGCGATCTTCTGGAGAGAAGCCGGGATGACACCGATGGCAAAATCAAAATCGGCTTGCACTTGGATTACCTACTGCTGGCAGAGCTCGGTCATCCCGTGGGCCGCGCCTTTATGGAAAATAAGCCGCTCCGGAACCGTCTGAGTGAAAGGAACCAAAGCATTCTGGCCCATGGCCTCAAACCCGTCACCCAAAGCCTTTTCAACAGGTTAAAAAGCGATCTGGTCAGCCTGATCAGTACGGTCATTCCGGATTTTGAGAGTCAGGCGGCACAGACCCAGTTTCCCTGGCTATAGCCAACACCCCCGGAAGCTCCCTTGTCCCGCGCTCAATCGGTCCGGCATATGCACAAAAAAATATAACAACAGATCTTGGCCGAAATTTATCTGGATGCCGGCCGGCCCCTCAAGGCCGCCCAGGTCTGGGGCTCCCTCCTCAAGCGCCGGCCCCAGGACCCCCGCCCCTACCAGGAGCTGGGCCGGGCCTTGGAGGAAGCCGGGGACTATGCCCGGGCCCGCCAAGTTTATCTGGCCGGCCGGGAGCGCACCGCCGCCGCCTACTTCGGCTGCTTCCCCCACCTCCTCCGGGTGCCCGACATGCCCTTTCCCGCCCGCAGCCGCCGGCCCCCCAAAGACCCGGTGAACGTGCTCCTGTCTCTGGGCTACACCCTTCTGGCCAATGCCCTGCACACCCAGGTCATGGTGGCCGGCCTGGACCCCTATCTGGGCTGCCTCCATGCCCCCGACTACGGCCGCCCCTCCCTGGTCCTGGATCTCATGGAGGAATTCCGTCCGGTACTGGTGGACACCCTGGTGCTGCAACTGGTCAATAACCGCATCATCCAGCCCCGGGACTTCTTCTACCCTCAGGACCGGGAGCCCGCCGCCTTTGACTTCGCCGAGACCGA
This sequence comes from Deltaproteobacteria bacterium, assembly GCA_019308625.1. GTDB lineage: Bacteria > Desulfobacterota > Desulfobaccia > Desulfobaccales > 0-14-0-80-60-11 > DTHB01. Next base: position 372 of record JAFDHU010000022.1, on the reverse strand, counting down.
ACCGGCCCGGGAGGGCTACCCCATCCTCCTGGGCCACACCGGCCTGAAAAAATTCGTCACCTACTTTGAGCGCCGCCTCAACCACAAGGTTTTTTATCTGCCCCGGGGCGAGCGCCTCACCTACCGGGGGGTGCTCCTGGCCCAGGTGCGGGCCTTCATCCGCACCCTGGAGGAGGACGCCCCCTACCAGCCTTTTAAGCTCCGCTGAGGTGAACCGTGTTTTGGGTGGTGAGCTACGACATCGTGGATGACCGGCGCCGCCTGCGCCTGGCCAAGCTTCTCACCGACTACGGCCACCGGGTCCAGAAAAGCGTGTTTGAATGCGACCTGGACGACCGCCGCTTCCTGGCCCTGAAAAGCCAGGTGGAGCGC
>JAFDHU010000343.1 GCA_019308625.1 Deltaproteobacteria bacterium | reverse complement strand
GGTCAGGGTCTTGGACATCACCTGGGCCACAATGGTGAGGTCCAGAGGGATTTCCACTTCCTGGACAGTGAGGATTCTGCCTTTGGGCGGAGGCACTTCCCGGGCCACGGTGCCTGGGGCAATCCGGCCGAATTCCAGCAGTCCCGCCAGCCACAGCATGAACAGCAAGGAGACGGCCACCAGGGCGGAGTAGGCCAGGATTTTTTTAGAAGGTTTTTTCACGGCTTTCCAACCTCTTGCCTTGCGGCAAGGCCGGGGCATCCCATGCCACGGCCACCTGCCCCTTCCAGGGTCGGGTGCGAGGCCCCCGGCGGGGGTTGTCTCTTACTGGCGCTTGACCGGGGCCTTCCCCGGCGGCCCGGCCAGGGTGCCCAAGGCCAGCTCCAGGCCGGCCTGGGAGATATGCGTGTCAAACAAGGCTCCCAGCCGATTGAACTCCGCCTCCCGGGCCGCATCCTCGGCGGTGAGGAGATCCACCAGAATAGTGAGCCCCTCCCGGTACCGCAGGCGGATGAGGCGCAGGCTTTCCCGGGCCTCTTCCACCGCGGCCCGGGCCACCTGATAGCGTTTGTGGGCCGTCTTCAGATTGAGCACCGCCTCGGTCACCTGGTGGCGGATGCGGTCCAGCAGCTCACGGCGGAGCTCCCGCACCTGGGCCTCCTGGACCTTGCTCTTTCTTACCCGGGCCAGGTCCGCCAAGCCGTTGAACAGGTTGAAATGCAGGAGCGCCATCACCGTGAAACTGTCGCCGCTGGGGCCGAACAGGGTGCGCTGGTCCACGTTGTATGCCATCACCACCCTGGCCCGGGGGAGGTAGTTCCAGCGGGCTTTGGCGTATTCCTTCTGGGCCACCCGGGCCGCCAGTTCCAGGCGCTTGAGGTCCGGCCGGTGGTCCCGGGCCAGCTTGAGCAGCTCCTCCAGGCTGCCGGGCAGAGGGGCCGGTTCCCGGGGCGGCGGCGACAGCGGCCGGGAGGCCGCCCCGGGCCCCCCCAGCAGGGTGTCCAGGGCGCTCTGGGCCACCCGGACCCGGTTGGCCGCAATCAGCTTTTCCTGCCGCAGCTTGGCCAAGTGCACCTGCGCGGAGAGGACGTCGGCCTTGACCACCGCGCCCTCCCGATACCGCTGTTGCACCAGTTTATAATGCAGACGGGCTGTGTCCACCGCCTTACTGGCCACCCGCAGGTTCTCCCGGGCCAACTGCAGGCCGAAATAGGCCCGAGTCACCTGAAAAATCAACTCCTGGCGGCGGCCTAGGACCCGGGCCGCGGCCATCTCCCGTTTGATTTTGGCCTGCTGGTAGCCCAGGTAGGCCTCTCCGGCCTGGAAGAGTGGCTGGCTCAAAGACAGCCCGGTGCGAAAATTGCTGTAGGGGGTGGGTTCGTTGAGATTGTGGAGCAAAAAATCCTGCTGGGTGAAGCGCCGCTGGTTCAGCTTGCTCATGAAGACCTGGGTGGGGTTGTCAGAATAGGTGTAGCTTTCAGTAAAATCCAGCCGGGGCAGGAACCGGGCCCGGGCCCGGGCAATGTCGGCTTCCGCGGCTGCCACCTCCATGCCAGTGGCCTTGAGCCCCGGGTTTTTCTTCAAGGCCACCAGAATGGCTTCGGAAAGGCTTAAAGTCTGCCCCCCGGCCCGAGCAACCCCTCCCCCCAGCCAGACAATAATAAGCGCCCACCACCAGATGCGCCGCACCCACGCACCTCCTCCCCGGCATTATAGTGACCCCGGGTGCGGTTAGCAAGTCCCGGAAGCGACCCTGTCTGCTTCCGGAGCCCGCCGGCTGGGGCCATCATGAAAAAGGCGAGGGCTTTAGGCTGGGGGGGCGTTTGCAGACAGAAAAGGCGTTTGCAGACAGAAAAAAGTGAGCAGCAAAGCAGTGGGGGACCTTTGGGAAGAAATTCGTTAAGTTCCGGCTGGACTTGAGCCGGTCAATTTGGGGTCAGCGGCAGAGAAAGGGCTTGACTTTGCTGGCCTGCCACGGGTAAATTTGCACTAACGAGCGGATGAACCTGCTCCTTAGATCACCGTAGCTTCTCTGACAGTTTGGCCCAGAAATCAGCCATGAAGGCCTCCAGGGCGTGCAGCCCCGGCTTTCATGGCTTTTTTTCTCAGGAGCAATTTTATGGATTCCCTTACCAAGACATTGCTGCAGGTCTCCCTGGGCGGCAGTACCTGGGTGCTCTGGCTCCTTCTGGGCCTGAGTCTGGCCTCCGTGGCGGTCATGGTGGAAAGAGCCTGGGTTTTCTTCCGGCACCGGTTTGAGGAGGCGGACTTTTTGTCCCGGCTGGAGCCGCTGCTCCGGATGAGAAAGTGGCAGGAGGCCTTGAATCTGTGTCAAGCCTCCCCGGCTTTGGAGCCCAAGGTGCTGTTGGCGGGGCTACGGCAGGTGGGCCAAGGCCGGGACGCGGTCCAGGAGGCCATGGAAGGAGCGCGTCTCCGTCTTTCTCTCCTGTTGGAGAAAAGATTGGCCTTTTTGGGCACTT
>JAFDHU010000342.1:3537-3829 GCA_019308625.1 Deltaproteobacteria bacterium | reverse complement strand
GAACTGGAGGATCAGGCCTTTGGGGTTTTCGGTGTGCACGATGTTCAGCACGTCCTCCCGGGTCAGGGGCTCAAAATACAGCTTGTCCGAGGTGTCATAGTCGGTGGACACGGTCTCGGGGTTGGAGTTCACCATGATGGACTCAATCCCCATCTCCCTCAGGGCGAAGGAGGCCTGGCAGCAGCAGTAGTCAAACTCAATGCCCTGGCCGATGCGGTTGGGACCGCCGCCCAGAATCATCACCTTGTCCCGGTCGGTGGGCCGGGCTTCGTCCTCCCATTCATAGGTGGAG
>JAFDHU010000342.1:0-3528 GCA_019308625.1 Deltaproteobacteria bacterium | reverse complement strand
GCCTCAAACTCCGCGGCGCAGGTGTCCACCAGCTTGTACACCGGCTGGATGCCCCGGGCCTCCCTTATTTCGGCCAGCTTTACTTCGGTGCCGCCCCAGAGATGCGCCAGCTGGCGATCGGAGAAGCCGTATTCCTTGGCCCGGCGCAGCATGTCCTCCAACTGCCCCTGGCCCCGGCCTTGGCGCAGGAGCTGGCCGAAAGTGTGCAGTTCCTGGGTGAATTCCACCACCTCCTTAATCTGGTGGAGAAACCAGGGATCTATTTTGGTAAGCTCGTATACTTCATCCACCGACAGGCCGTCCCGGAAGGCCTGGTGCAGGTAGAACAGGCGGTTGGAATTGGGAATCCGGAGCCGGGTGCGCAGCTCCTCAAGAGGCAAATCTGGCAGGTCCCGGCCGTCGGCGCCCAGTCCCAGGCGGCCGATCTCCAGGGAGCGGATGCCCTTTTGCAGGGCCTCCTTGAAGGTGCGGCCGATGGCCATGACCTCGCCCACCGACTTCATGGAGGTGGTGAGCACGTCCTCCGCCCCCGGGAACTTCTCAAAAGCCCAGCGGGGAATCTTCACCACCACGTAGTCAATGGTGGGCTCAAAGCTGGCGTAGGTCTCCCGGGTGATGTCGTTTCTGATTTCATCCAGGTGAAAGCCCACGGCCAGCTTGGCGGCGATTTTGGCGATGGGGAAGCCGGTGGCCTTGGAGGCCAGGGCCGAGGAGCGGGACACTCGGGGGTTCATTTCAATGACCACCATCTCGCCGGTGTCCGGGTGGATGGCGAACTGGATGTTGCTGCCGCCGGTCTCCACCCCGATTTCCCGCATGATGGCCAGGGCCGCATCCCGCATGGCCTGGTACTCCCGGTCCGTCAGGGTCTGGGCCGGGGCCACGGTGATGGAGTCGCCGGTATGAATCCCCATGGGGTCCAGGTTCTCAATGGAACAGATGATGACCACGTTGTCGGCGAAGTCCCGCATCACCTCCAGCTCAAACTCCTTCCAGCCCAGGACCGACTCCTCCAGCATGACCTCGTGAATCATGCTGGCCTCCAGGCCTTCGGCGGCCAGATGCCGCAGGTCTTCCAGGTTGTAGGCGATGCCGCCGCCGGTGCCGCCCAGGGTGAAGCTGGGGCGCACAATAATGGGGTAGCCCAACTCCGGGGCCGCGGCCAGGGCCGCGTCCAGGTCCCGCACAATGGCGCTTTTGGGCACCCTAAGGCCGATGTTCTGCATGGCCTCCCGGAAAAGCTCCCGGTCCTCGGCCTTCTTGATGACCTGGCGCTCCAGGATGCCGGTGTCGGCCACCGCAATGGCGGTGTTCAGGCCCGTCTGGCCCCCCAAGGTGGGCAGCAGGGCATCCGGCCGCTCCCGCTCAATGATTTTGATGACCATCTCCGGGGTGATGGGCTCAATGTAGGTGCGGTCGGCCATCTCCGGGTCGGTCATGATGGTGGCCGGATTGGAATTGATGAGCACCACCTGATAGCCCTCCTCCTTCAGGGCCTTGCAGGCCTGGGTGCCGGAGTAGTCAAACTCGCAGGCCTGGGAAATGATGATGGGCCCGGAGCCGATGATGAGTATCTTTTTGATGTCCGTGCGCTTGGGCATGGGCGGGGCCGCCGGAAAATCCTGCCAAAGTTATATCATGTATAAGGGGCCTTACGGCCCCCGGTTAAAGGGCCAATTTGGCTGTTAAGATGCCGCCTTTGAGGGAGGGCCGGGGCCGCGGGCCTCCGCCCCCGCCCCCAGGCCGCTTTTACTCCACTCAGCGTCGGAATTTCACCTCCCGGTGGTCCAGGAGCTTGTAGGAGGCCACCTTGATGGCGTCCATGAGGAGAAAGCCGGCCAGGGAGTAGGCCCAGACGAAGCCGGCCAGTTTCCAGCCCAGGGGCGCCACATACCAGCCGTACACCACGATAAGGGTGGCCAGGAGTTTGGTGGCCACCGCGGCCCAGAACATCAGGGCCCCCGGCGGTATGGACCAGAAAGGTCCCCGGGTGCGGGCCGCAAAAATGGTGAGGTGCCCGGCCACCGCCAGCTTCAGGAAAATGAAGGACTGAATCAAATCCCGACTGAGGAGGAACACCCGTTCGCCCAGGTAAAAGATCAGAAAGGACTCCAGCACCCCGTATATTCCCAGGATGGTGGCCATGGTCAGGACCATGCGCATGTTCCAGCGCTCGGGCTCCGGGGAATACCGCACCCGGTCATAGGCGATGGCCAGAATGGGGGCGTCATTCAGCAGGGCCAGGAGCACGATCATCACTGCGGTGACCGGATAGAACTTGAAGATAATGATGGACAGGGCGATGAAAAACAGGACCCGCAGGGTTTCAGTGATGCGGTAGATGGCATAGTTGTTCATCCGCTGGAAAATCTTGCGGGCTTCCTTGATGGCCTCCACGATGACCGACAGCCCCGGGGAGGTGAGGACGATGTCCGCCGCGGACTTGGCCGCGTCGGTGGCCCCGGCCACCGCCACCCCCACGTCGGCCTTTTTCAGGGCCGGGGCGTCGTTGACCCCGTCGCCGGTCATGCCCACGATATGGCCCTGCTGCTGCAGCAGTTCCACGATGTGGTATTTGTGCTCGGGGAAGACCTGGGCAAAGCCGTCGGCCTCCTCCACCACCCGCCGGGCCTCCCGGTCCGGCTTGTCCAGGAACACGGACACAGGTTGGATATCGGCATCCAGATTCACCCGGCGGGCAATCTCCTTGGCGATGGCCGCATGGTCGCCGGTGACCATCTTGACCTTCACCCCCATGTCCTGGGCGGTCTTGATGACCTGGGCCGAATCCTCCCGCGGGGGGTCGTACAGGGGCAGGAGGCCCAGGAACTGCCAGGCGCCCCCCTCATCGGTTCTGGCCACCCCGATGGCCCGGAACCCCCGGGCCGCCAGGGAGTCCACCGCTTCCCCCACTTGGGCCCGGATGGCTTCCTTGTCGGCCACCAGGTCCAGAATTACCTGGGGCGCCCCTTTGGAGACCTGAAAACTCCGGCCGGAGGCGTCCGTCACCGTAGCCGCGGTACGTTTGGACACAGGGTCAAAGGGCTGGAAGGCCGTGAGCTGGTAAGACTGGAGGCTGGCCGCAGTTTCCTGGGAAAGACGGGCCAGGATGGCCGCGTCAATGGGGACTTCGGCCAGGGTGAGTTCATTCTTGGTGATGGTGCCGGTCTTGTCGGCACACAAGATGTCCATGCCGGCCATCTCTTCAATGGCTACCAGCTTGCTGACAATGGCCTGCTGCTTGGCCAGGGCCACGGCCCCCACCGCCAGGGTGACGGAGAGCACCGGCGGCAGGGCCACCGGGATGGCGGCCACGGTGAGCACCAGGGCGAACTGCACCACCTCCAGCATGTTCTCATGGCGGAACAGGGCCACCAGCAGGATGACGGCCACCAACACCAGGGCCAGGACGATGAGGTAGTTGCCGATCTTGACCACCGCCTTTTGGAAGTGGCTGACAGTGACGGCCTCTTCCACCAGACGGGCGGTTTTCCCGAAAAAGGTGTGCATGCCGGTGCCGGTGACCAG
>JAFDHU010000021.1:10432-18040 GCA_019308625.1 Deltaproteobacteria bacterium | reverse complement strand
GGTATGTGAAGTTGGTGTATGGGGGTGGGGAGGGGGGTGTGGTCCGGCGCAAGTTGGACAGTCTGGAGTTCTATCGGCATTATCTGTTCAGGGACAATGACCGCTTGGAGGTGTGTTGGGACAGGCTGGGGCTGCCGGCGCCTCGGGCCTTGGTGGCCACCGGCTATGGGAAGAATCTGTTAAAGAAGTATTTCGCCACCATCACGGAGGTGCGGGCCTCTTTTCTGGGCGCGGTGCATCAAACGGGGTTGAGGGATTTCATCCTGCTGGAGATGGGGGGGCAGGACACCAAGGTGTTGTATATCCGAGGGGGGCGCGTGTTTGACTTCATCACTAATGACCGCTGCGCCGCGGGGACCGGCCGGTACCTGGAGAACATGAGCCGCTTCCTGAAAATTCCCTTGCGGGAGTTTGTGGGCTATTGGCAGGACCCGGTGGAAATCTCCCAAACCTGCGCCATTTTCGGGGAGAGCGAGCTTATCGGCCATCTTCTGGAGGGCCAGCCGCCGGCCCGCATCGCCGCCGGGGTCAACGCCTCGGTGGCCCGCCGGATCATGGCCTGGGTGCGCCGCTATCCTGCCAGGACCCTGGTCTTTGCCGGGGGTGTGGCCCACAACCGGGCGGTGGTCCGCCTGCTCAGGGCCGAAAGCGGCCTCAAGGTGGTGGTGCCCACCTATCCCCAGTTTCTGGGGGCCCTGGGGTGCTTCCTGGAGGCCCGGGCCCGGTTGGCTGAACTTCAAGGGGGAGCGGCTTAAAGGTTTTGCGCCTTGACAAGTCTAGTTGGTTTACAGGAAATGTCTGTATGAAAACCGTTTTGATCATAGCCGGCTCTGACCCCGGGGCCGGGGCCGGGCTCCAGCAGGACCTGAAGACTGTGACCCTCTTGGGGGCTTACGGCCTCACCGTGGTGACCGCCCTGACCGTGCAGAACACTCAGGGGGTGCAGGCGGTCCATCCCGTGCCGGCAGAGGCGGTGGCGGCCCAGATGGAGGCCATCCTGGCCGATTTTCAAGTGGATGCGGTCAAAATCGGCATGCTGGCCACCGCGGCCGCCGTGCGCACGGTGGCCGCGCAACTCAGGCAGTTTCTAGGGATTGAACCGACGGGGTCAGAGCCTCTCTCCCTTGCCCCTGGCCGGCCTCCGGTAGTCCTGGACCCGGTGCTGGCCGCAGGGGGCGGGGAGGCCCTCCTGGAGGATGAGGGGGTGGAGGCCCTGAAGGAAGAGCTTTTCCCCCTGACTTATGTTCTCACCCCCAACCTCCCCGAGGCTGAAAGGCTGGCCGGGGTGGAGATCAGGACTCCGGCTCATCTGGAAGAGGCGGCCCGCCGCCTGCAGGCTATGGGTCCGGTATGGGTGTGGGCCAAGGGCGGGCACCTGCCGGAGGAGCCGGTGGATGTGCTCACCGACGGCAAAAACGCCTACCACTTGCGGCACGAACGCCTCCAGGCGCCCCACCACCACGGCTCCGGGTGTCTCTTGGCCGCGGCCTTGGCCGCCCATCTGGCCCAGGGTCTGTCCGTGCCGGAGGCAGTGAACCTAACCCGGCGGCTGGTGCAGCAGGCCCTGCGCCATGGCCTGCCCCTGGGCCAGGGCGTCGGCCCGGTGAACCCCTACGCCCCCTTTGCCCGGGAGCTGGCCCGGTATGAGGTGCTGGAGTCCCTGCGCCAGGCGGCGGAGCGTTTGACCAGGGAAGACATCTCCCCCCTCATCCCGGAAGCCGCGAGCAATCTGGGCTATGCCGTCCCCTACGCGGAGGGCCCCGATGACGTGGCGGGCTTTCCTGGGCGCATCCTGGCTGCTCCCTCCGGCACCTTCATTCCGACACCCCCCGCGTTCGGCGCGACCCGGCGCTTGGTCCCCCTCATTCTGCGGGTTATGGAATCTTTTCCCCATCTGCGGGCAGCCATGAACATCCGGTATGAGGAAGGGGTGGCGGAACTGGCCCCCAAGCTGCATCTTCGGGCGACGGCCCTTGAACCATCTGCGGAAACAGAAACCGGTGGGGAGGAGGCCTTGGCCCGGGCGGTTACTAAGGTGCTACAGAGGCTCAAGTCCTGGGAGCCGCCTCCGGACCTGATCTGTGACCCGGGCGGCTGGGGCCGGGAGCCCGGGATTTACCTTCTGGGTGAGAACCCCGGGCAGGTGGCGGAAAAGGCCCTGGCGCTGAAAAACGCCCTGGCGGTCAGCGGGCGGGGTTAAGGTGAGGTATCCCCTCTCCTTTTGCTTTAAAAAAGGCGGGGCGGATAAAACCCCGCTCCCAAGTTTTCTTCAGGGTTAATCGGGTTGTGGGACTCAGGGCTTGACCCCCAGCTCCTGCTCTTTTTTCACAATTTCCAGCTTGGTTTTAATCACCGTGTCCGGAATGAGGCTGATGGAGTCAATGCCGCATTCCACCAGGAAGGTGGCGAATTCCGGGTAGTCGCTGGGGGCCTGGCCGCAGATGCCGATCTTGCGGTTGTACTTGTGGGCCGTTTCAATGACCTGGGCCACCATCTTCTTCACCGCGGGATTGCGCTCATCAAAGAGGTGGGTGATGAGCTCGGAATCCCGGTCCAGTCCCAGCACCAACTGGGTCAGGTCATTGGAGCCGATGGAGAAGCCGTCAAAGATCTGGGCAAATTCGTCAGCCAGGATGACGTTGCTGGGAATTTCGCACATGACGTAGATTTCCAAGCCGTTTTCCCCCTGCACCAGGCCGTATTCCCGCATGATGTCAATCACCTTGCGGCCCTCCTCCGGGGTGCGGCAGAAGGGCACCATGACCTTGACGTTGGTTAAGCCCATCTCCTCCCGGACCCGATGCAGGGCTTGGCACTCCAGGGCGAAGGCCGGTTTGAAGCGGGGGTCGTAGTAGCGGGAGGCGCCCCGCCAGCCGATCATGGCGTTGCTCTCCTCGGGCTCAAACAGGTAGCCGCCCAGCAACGCGGCGTATTCGTTGGATTTGAAATCCGACAGGCGGACAATTACCTCTTTGGGATAGAAGGCTGCGGCAATGCGGGCAATGCCCTGGGCCAGACGTTCTATAAAGTACTCGGTTTTATTCGGATAGATGGCGGTCAGTTTGTCAATTTTCTCCAGTTCCTGGGCCAGCCGCGGGTCACTGGCGGCCTTTTGCTTCAGTTCGTCGTAGTGGATGAGGGCCAGGGGGTGGATGCCGATATGGGAGTTGATGATGAATTCCAGCCGGGCCAGGCCCACGCCGTCGTTAGGGATTTGGCCCTGGGTGAAGGCCAGCTCCGGGATGCCCACGTTCATCATGATTTTGGTGCGGGTGGGGGGAATTTTCTTGAGGTCAATGCGTTCAATCTCGTAGGGGATGAGGCCCTCGTAGACATAGCCGGTTTCTCCCTTGGAGCAGCATACAGTGACCTCCTGGCCCTGGGGGATGACCCGGGTGGCGTTTTCGGTGCCGATGACGCAGGGGATGCCCAGCTCCCGGGAGACGATGGCCGCGTGGCAGGTGCGGCCGCCCCGGTTGGTGACGATGGCCGCGGCCATCTTCATAATGGGTTCCCAATCCGGGTCGGTCATGTCGGTGATCAGCACCGAGCCCGGTTTGAACTGGCCGATTTGGGAGGTGGTTTCAATAATGCAGGCCGGACCGTGGCCCACCTTGGAGCCCACCGCCTGGCCGTGGGTCAGCACCCGCCCTTCATCCTTGAGGATGTAAGTCTCCAGGATGCTGTAGTCGCGCAAGGCCTGCACCGTTTCGGGCCGGGCCTGAACGATGAAAAGCTGCCCGGTGCCCACTCTTTTGCCGTCCCCGTCTTTGGCCCATTCAATGTCCATGGGGCGGAAGATCCCGGACTGGCGGGTATAATGGTCCTCAATGATGCAGCCCCACCGGGCCAGGGTGAGAATTTCCTCGTCGGTCAGCACGTAACGCTTCCGTTCCTCTTCAGAGGTGGAAATCAGTCTTACCGGGCGGGTTTCATCGGCGGAGTAAACCATCTTGATGGGCAATTCTCCCAGTTTTTTCCCGATGATGGGCCGCTTCCCGGCCTTCAGGGTGGGCTTGAAGACATAGTACTCATCCGGGGTGACCTGACCCTGGACGATGGTTTCGCCCAGGCCGTAGCCTGCAGTGATGAAAATCACGTCCCGGAAACCACTTTCTGTGTCAATGGTGAACATAACCCCCGAGCTGGCCGAATCGGAGCGCACCATTTTTTGGACCGCTACCGACAGGGAGACGCCCAACTGGTCAAACCCCTTGTCATGGCGGTAGCTGATGGCCCGGTTGGTGAACAGGGAGGCGAAGCATTTCTTCACGGCCTGCAGCAGGGACACCTTGCCTCGGATATTGAGGAAAGTTTCCTGCTGGCCGGCGAAGGAGGCATCCGGGAGGTCCTCTGCGGTGGCAGAGGACCTGACCGCCACATCAAGTTCGGTGTCCCGGGCGCCGTAATGGGCGCACAGTTTTTCATAGGCCTGGGAGATTTGGGCCACCAGGGCCGAGGGCAGGGGTGAATCTATCACCAGGTCCCGGATTTTTTTCCCCCGGTAAGCCAGGTCTTCTAGGTTGTGGGTATCCAGCCCCTGCAGAACATGTTCAATGGACCTCTCCAAGCCGGAACGTTCCAGAAAATGCTGATAGGCGGCGGCGGTGATGGCAAAACCGTAAGGCACATTGATGCCCTGGGACGAAAGGTTGGCGATCATTTCCCCCAGAGAGGCATTTTTGCCGCCTACCAAAGGAATGTCTGCGATGCCGATTTCATCCAGCCAGAGGATGAACTTCTCTTCCTTAAGTGCCATGCTTTCCTCCGTCAATAAATTTGCAGGAAACCCGTGCTTTTCCTGGGAAAGAGTTGTCCGGCAGGCGTGTCCGGACAAAGGGCTGCCTCAGTCCCTGACAGCCGGGCGATCTGGGCCATCAGGGTCCGGACCAGACTGGCGGTTTGTTCCGCGGCGGAAGCGATGATGGGCGGCCCCAGTCTGACGGTGACCTGGTAGCCGGGGCACTGCGGCACATAGGAGATGCCCATGGGCACGAATGACAAGGATTTGAGGCCTTGAGCTGCCTGCCATTTGAGCAGCCATTGCAGGAGGCCGGGTTTGCCCGGTCCCACCTGTCCCCGGACGTAGGTGCCCTCCGGGAAGACCACGATATGGGCGCGCTGCTTGAGAAGGGGAACCAGGAGTCGGAAGGACGACAGGGTGGTCCAGGGACTGCCCCGGTTCACCGGCACCCCGCCCAGGGCCCGCAAGAGCTCCCGCACCACGGGGTAGCGGAACAGCTCCGCCTTGGCGATGTAATAGAGGGGCCGGGGCCAAGCCAAGCCTACCACCGGAATATCTTCCCACCGCTGATGCTTGGGACAGAGAATGACCGGTCCCTCGGAGGGCATGAACTCCAGGCCCTCCACCTGGAGGCGGTACAGCCTCTGGAAGGTCTGCCTGGCGGCAAACCGGCACAGGCGGTATAGACCTGGCCAGATTCCGGAATTCATGGTGCGCTCCGAGGACGGTACAGAGGTGATCCGCCGATCAATGATGCGAACCAGTAGTTTGTTGCCACAAATTAATGCAGAGTTAGTATATGGTTAAGGAGAGTATGTGTCAATTATTGAAACATCAGAACCTCGTCAGAGGCGCCTCCGCTGCGGCTGAAACCACCGAGCCGGAGGGTGCGTCGGCTGTCAAGGTCCAACCGGGAGGACGGCGGTGATCTACCTGGACTACAACGCCACCACGCCGGTGGCTCCGGAAGCGGCGGAAGCTCTGCTGGCCCATGTGCGGGGCGAATTCGGCAATCCCAGCAGCGACTATTCCCTGGGGCGGCGGGCCCGGGAGGCGGTGGAACGCTCCCGCCAGGAAGTGGCCCGGGCCATCGGGGCCCGGCCCGAGGAGATTATGTTCACCGGCTCGGCCACCGAGGCCAACAATACGGTGCTCAAGGGGGTGGCCTGGCATTTCGGCAAAGGCCACCTTATTGCTTCCGCGGTGGAACACCCGGCAGTACTCCAGCCCCTCTCCTTTTTGCTGAGCGAGGGCTTTGCAGTCACCCTGGTGCCGGTGGACGGCGAGGGCCGGGTGGACCCGGACGAGGTGCGGCGGGCCCTGAGACCCGATACCATACTCATCAGCATCATGCATGCCAACAATGAAACGGGAGCTGTCCAGCCCATCGCCGAAATCGGGGCGGTGGCCCGGGAAGCCGGGGTGTGGTTCCACACCGACGCGGCTCAGAGTCTGGGCAAGATTCCTGTTAACGTGGAGGAACTGCAGGTGGATTTCCTTACCCTGGCGGGGCACAAATGCTATGCCCCCAAGGGGGTGGGAGCGCTGTATGTCAGGAGCGGCTGCGACTTTGTCCCCCTGCTCCACGGCGGGGGGCAGGAGGGCGGGCGACGCTCGGGTACGGAAAACGTGCCCCACCTGGCCGCCCTGGGCGAGGCCTGCCGGCTGGTGCGGGAAAGACTGGTCCAGGACCAGAAACATATGCGCGCCCTTCGGGATCGGCTGCATCAGCGCCTGCAGGAGGGCTTCCCCTCCCTGGTCCTGAACGGGCCGCAGGAGGAGCGCCTGCCCAACACCCTGAACGTCTCCTTTTCGGGACTGTCGGGGCGGGCCATTCTGGAGGGCATCCCGGAGCTGGCGGCCTCCCTGGGCGCTGCCTGCCACGGCGCCGAAGAGAAACCTTCAGCGGTGTTGACCGCCATGGGCCGGAGCCCGGAGACAGCCCTAGGGGCGGTGCGCCTTTCCGTGGGCCGCTACACCACGGCCGAGGAGGTGGAGCGGGCCGCAACGCTGATTATTGCCCGGGTGCGAAAGCTTCAGAAGGGAAGCTGATCGGGGAAAGGGAGTTCAATCAAAAGCGGGCTTATGCCGCCTCCGCGGTGATTGCCAGGAAGGATCAAGAAAAAGGCGGAAGGTTGCGCACACCTTCCGCCTCCCTGCCTCCTCCCTGAGCTGGGGGTCTAGGGTTTTTCTATGAGTGTCTCCAGGATGAGTTTTTCGGCCACTTTTTGGGCGTCCACCTCATAGGTTCCCTGTTCTACGGAATCCTTGAGGGCCATGACCTTTTCCTGCCGGACGTCAGGGGTTTCCGCCACCACCTGGGCCGCCTTGTGCATCAGTTTGGCCTGAGGGGAGAGGTGAATGACATCCACGCCGCCGGCAGGCTGCTCCGGCGAGGTCTTCCCCTCCTGCGGCGTCACACCCCCTGTCCTGCCGGACTGAAGCTGCTCCACGCTGATACCGGAAAGTTCATTAATCTTCATAGGTTCCTGCTTGGGCTTTTATCCTTTTCCTATCCAAAAAGCAAGTCTTAGCTAGGGCCAGGCACAGCCGCGACCCCTCTTGCCCCCTCCGTTAACCGCCTTATCGGCTGATGCCCGGAAATCCTTAAAAAAATAAATCCTTAAAGGAGGCTGCCCGGCCACCACAGATAGAGAAACTGCGGCCCCACCGGCAGTCCCGGTGCCAGGGAGTACACAGTGGGCCGGTAGGTGCCGGGCCGGTGGTAGCGCACTACCCGGGCCTCTTTGAGGCCGGCTTGGGCCTTGGCCAGCTCCAGGGCATCCTTAAGATAGCCCAGGCGATCCACCAGCCCCGCGTCCTTGGCCTGCTGAGCCGTGTAAATGCGGCCGTCCGCCAGGCGC
>JAFDHU010000021.1:0-10413 GCA_019308625.1 Deltaproteobacteria bacterium | reverse complement strand
GACCAGAAATCCTTCCACTGGCCGCTTTTCACCACGTCGCTGCCGACGCCCACCTTATCCATGAGCCCCTTCAGGTTGAGCTTCATGACCACCACCCCAATGGAGCCGGTGATGCCGGTGGGGTGGGCCACGATGACATCCGCGGCCTGCGCCACATAGTAGCCGCCGGACGCGGCCAGGCCCATGAGACAGGCCACCACCGGCACATGGTGCTCCTGCTTGAAGGACCTGATCTCATGGTAAATCATGTCCGAAGCAGACACCGTCCCACCCGGGGAGTTGATGCGCAGCACGATGGCCTTGATGCGCCGGTCCGTGGCGGCCTTATCCAGCTCCTCCTTCACCCGGCCCGGCTCCACCACCCCGGCCAAGCCGAACCAGGGTTTCCGGGGACCCTCCATGATGAAGCCCGAGACATCCATCAGAAGGATCTTGTCCCGGGCAAAGCCCGACACCACCTGCTCTTTCAGGGGCTCAGGCTCCTCAAACAGGCTCACCTTGACAGTGATGCAGCCCCAGACCGCCACAAGGAGAAGCACCGGGACCAACAGCCGCAGCAATCTTTGGAGCTTCATAAGACAGACCCAGGAAAAAGACTGATACTTCTGATTATTATGGCACAGATAAGGCGAAGGGAAGGAAATTTTTGGCTGGCAGCCGAGGCAGGAAGTTTCGGCAGCCTGGGGGCTCCCGGAGGCGCGGGCATTACGGGGTTTGGTTCATTTGGGCCAGGATGCGGCGGGCTTCCTGACGGTCCTGCTCCAGACCCAGGGGCCAGGAGGCATGTTGGGTGGAGCTGAACACCTGGATCAGCTCCATCTGGGCCTCCTGTTCCTTCCCCAAGCGCAGCAACGTTTCCCCCAAATAGAGGTGATTGGTGGAATTGTGGGGGGCTATCTGCACCGCCAGGGTCAGGTGATACAGGGACTTGTGAATATCCCCCACGGAAAAGGGCCAGGCCGGGGCTTCATAGAAAATGCGGCCCAAAATCCGGTGCGGCCCCCCTTGGTCCAAGGTGGGGTCAATGGCCGCCGCCTTTTTCATGGTCTGCACGATCACCGGCAGGAGCCGCAAAGCCCGTCCGGCGCCCCCCACTTCGGCCACCCCGCACAGGTTCATGGCTTGCCAGTAATACCCGTCCGCCCAGTCCGGTTGTTCCCGGACAAGCAGGCTGCCGTAATAGCTGCCCTTTTCATAATGCTTCAGCCTTTGGTCGGCTGGGGCTATCTCCCCCAGGGTCCAGCAGACCTGGGCCAGCAAGGTCAGGATCCGCGTCCGCTCCCCTTCTCCCTGCCGCAATTGCCGCTGCAAGTCTTCCAATTCTTTGAGGGCCTGAGCCTCATGGGTGGCGGAATTCCTCCTGAGAAAATCAGGATCGCGACGGTCCGCTGGTCCATTGAAGGAGGTTCCCAGGCACCCCGGGGAGGCGGTGAGGATTAGTGCCAGCAGACAGAGCAAGGCGTGGGAAGCAAGAGAATTCCTATAGGGTTTCCGGAAGCCCATCAGGAGTGCACTTTCAAAAGAGAGGCTGAAAAAATCTGCTTTTCAGGTTATTCTAACCAAGGATGGTGGCTGGCTTTGGCCCAGGCCCGGAAAGAGGGATCGCCCGGCGGCCGCGGACGGCCTGGGTTGGTCAGCCTCTGATTCCTCATTAGTATACCTAAACAAATAAGCACCGGAAACTGGTTGGCAAGTTTTATGGATAAAAAAGCTGAGCTGCATCCGGTTTTGGTGAATTTGTCCCGACTACTCCAGCAGGTGGAGCGGGTGGTGGTTCTCACCGGGGCGGGAATTTCCCATGAAAGCGGTATTCCTACCTTCCGGGGGCCGGGGGGCTTATGGCGCAACTTTCGGCCTGAGGACCTGGCCACCCCCCAGGCCTTTGCCCGGGACCCTCACCTGGTATGGGAATGGTACGACTGGCGCCGCGGCCTTATCAGCCGGGCCGAACCCCACGCCGGCCACCGGGCCCTGGTCCGGCTGGAGGAAATGGTGCCGGAGTTCACCCTGATCACTCAGAACGTGGACGGCCTGCACGCCCGGGCCGGCTCCCGCCGGGTGCTGGAGGTTCACGGCAGCATCTGGGAGGTGCGTTGCACCGCCTGCGGTCTGGTCAGGGAAGACCGCCGGGTACCCCTGCCCCTCCTGCCCCGGTGCCAGGCCTGCGGCGGGCTGCTCCGGCCCAACGTGGTGTGGTTCGGCGAGTCCCTGGATTCGGGGGTGCTGGAGGCGGTGCATCTGGCTCTCAAGCAGGCCCAGGTCATGCTGGTGGTGGGCACCTCAGCGGTGGTGCAGCCGGCGGCCTCCTTTGCCTTGTGGGCCCGGCAGAGCGGGGCCAAGCTGGCGGAAATCAACCCGGATCCCACGCCGCTGACCTCGGTTTGCGACTTTGTGCTACCGGGGAAAGCCGGGGAGGTGCTGCCGCTCCTGGTGGAGGCCCTGGCCGAAGAGGCTTGAAAATCAATACCCGGGGCTTGGCGGGCTAAGGAGTGCCTCCAAAAAAGCCCTTGACAGACAAAGAAATAATGATACAAACATTTAGCTTGTGATAGCGTTAAACTCGAGCGTCGTCGTGTGCCTTTTATGGCACCAGGGCCCAGAGGCGGCGCAAGTGTCCATTTGACAAGGGAGGAGGGGAAAATGGATGCCCGGGGTCAGGGTAAAACCCAACGAACCCTTCGAGGCCGCCCTTAAGCGCTTTAAAAAACAGTGCGAAAAAGCTGGCATCCTATCGGAAATCCGCAAACGCGAGCACTACGAAAAACCCAGCATCAAGCGCAAGAAGAAGATTCTGGCGGCTAAGAAGCGGGCTTTGAAAAAGTTGCGTAAAATGGAAGGCTCATGAGTTCCTTAATTGAGCAACTGGATCAGGCCTTCAAGGAGGCCATGAAGAGCAGACAGGAGGTGGCCTTATCCACCTTGCGCATGTTGCGCACTGCTCTCCGCCACAAAGAAGTGGAGCTCAAGCGCCAGTTGAAGGAAGAGGAAGTCCAGGCGGTCATCGGCACCCAGGTAAAAAGACGGCGGGAAGCCATCGCCGAATACACCAAAGCCGGAAGGCCTGACCTGGCCCGCAAGGAAGAGGAGGAACTCAGCGTCCTCCTCTCTTTTTTGCCGCCACAGCTCAGCCCGGAAGAACTGGAGGAAGAAATCGCCCGCGTCATTGCCGAGGTGGGGGCCCAAGGCCCCAAGGACCTGGGCAAAGTGATGAAAACCGCCATGAGCCGTTTGGCCGGTCGGGCAGACGGCAGGGCGGTGCAGGAAATCGTCAGGCGGCGCCTCTCGGCTTAAACAGCCGGATGCCGGCGCCGGCGGGGGAGCACAACAAGGAATGCCCGAGCACACCCTGACGGCCCTGGAGTTTCCGGGACTGCTGGAAGTGGTGGCGCGGTACGCGGTAAGCACCCTGGGCCGCGGTTTCCTTACCCGTCTCAAGCCCATAGGCAACTTCACCGGCATCCGGGCAAAATTCCAGGAAATCCGGGAAATGCGGGAGTTATGGGATCGGGAGGGGCCGCCGCCCCTTACCGACTTTCCCGATTTGGCCTCCTGGCTGGCCAAGGCCGCAGTGCCAGGAAGCCTCCTTCCCCCCGAAGCCTTCAACGACATCCTGGCGGTGTTGCGCCTGAGCCGCAACCTGCGCGGCTATCTGGCCAAAGGCGGGGAACACACTCCCCACTTGGCAGCGCTGGCCGCCCGGCTGCATGAGCTGCCGGACCTGCGCCGGGCCATTACCAGGTCCATCAGTCCCCACAACTTCATTCTGGACGAAGCCTCGCCGGAGCTGGCCCGCCTCCGCCGGGACCTGGCGGCCGCCCGGGAGCGGCTCAACCGCTTCATCCGCCATACCTTTTTTGCCCCGGCCTATCAGAACGCCATCCAGAGTCCCATCATCTCCCAGCGCCACGGGCGCTATGTCATCCCCCTCAAGGCCGACCACAAGGGGGCCATTCCGGGCATCATCCATGACACCTCCCAGACTCGGGCCACCATTTATGTGGAGCCCCTGGCCATTGTGGAGATGAACAATACCCTCAATCTCCTCTCCAACCAGGAGAAGCGGGAGGAAGAGGCGGTGCTCAGGCGTCTGACGGACCAGGTGCGCCAGGCCTTGCCGGAGCTGAAGGAGAGTCTGGACACCCTGGCGGAGCTGGACGCGGTGGCCGCCAAGGTCAGGTACGCCGAGGAGTTTCAGGCCCGGGAGCCTATTTTGACCACCTCCGGGGGGGTGGAGTTCCGGGAGGCCCGCCATCCCCTGCTGCTGGCCCGCTACCGGGAGAAATCCCAGCCGGTGGTGCCCATTGATCTCAAGCTCACGGAAGCGGAGCGTTTCCTCATCATCTCCGGGGCCAATGCCGGCGGCAAGACGGTGGCCCTGAAGACCCTGGGGCTTTTGTCCCTCATGATTCAGAGCGGCATTCCCGTGCCGGTGGCCGAAGGTAGCCGGTTCACTCCCTTTGACCGGATTTTTGCCGACATCGGCGACCCCCAGGATCTGGAGCATGATTTGAGCACCTTCTCGGCCCACCTGCAGCGGGCCCTGGAAATGCTGGCCCACCTGCCGCCCCGGGCCCTGGTGCTGCTGGACGAACTGGGTACTGCCACCGACCCCACCGAAGGCGGGGCCCTGGCCCTGGCCCTGCTCAAGGCCTTTCACCGCTGCGGCGCCTTCGGCGCGGTCACCACTCACCTGCCCCTCATCAAGGGCTTCGCCGCCCGGGAGCCCGGCTTCCAAAACGCCGCGGTAATTTTTGATGAGGATACCAAAAGGCCCACTTACCGGCTGGCCTATGGCCTGGCAGGGGCTTCCAATGCCCTGGCCATTGCCCGGGAGCTGGGCCTGTCCCCGGAAATCCTGTCCGAGGCTGAAAGCTTTCTGGATGCCGAAGAGCTCAAGGCCTATCGGTTGCTGGCCGAAGTGGAGTCGGCCCGAGAGCAGTTGACTCGGCGGGAGGCAGAGCTGGAGGCGCGGCGGCAGGAGCTGGAAAATCTGGCCCAGGAGGTTGCGGCCCAGCGTCAGGCAGTGTATGAAGAGCGGCAGAGGCTTATGCAGGAAGCCCGCAGTCAGGCTCAAGCCCGCATTCGGGAGGCAGAGGCCGAGTTCAAGCGCATTCTGGGCCGGTTGCGCCGGCAGGAGGAGTCTTGGGGCAGGCTGCGGCAGGAGCTGTCAGAGCGGGCCCGGGAGCTGATCCGGAGCCTGGAGCCCGAGCCCCTGCCGGAGGTGGGACCGATGCCGGAGCTCAAGCCCGGCCAGAAGGTCTATTTGCCAGCCCTGGGACTGACTGGCGAGGTGCTCAACCCGCCCCGGGAGGGGAAACTGGCGGTGCGGGTGAGAAAGGTCAAGCTCATGGTCCGGCCCGAGGAGGCGATGCCGGCGGCCGAGGTGGCGGAGGCGGGAGCGCCGGCTCCCCGGGCGGTTTTTTACCCGGCCGCGGAGCAGTTGCCCAGCCTCAATGTGGTGGGGCTCAGGGTGGATGAGGCCCTGCCTCTGGTGGACCGGCTGCTGGACCAGGCCATCCTCCAGGGAGCCGAACGGGTGGACATCATTCATGGAGTGGGCACCGGCCGCCTGAAGCAGGCGGTGTGGGAGCACCTCCGGCACCACGCCATGGTCAAGGCCATCCACGGGGCCGACAACCCCGGGGTGACGGTGGTGGATTTGAAGAGTTGAGAGAGGGGTCCGGGCGGGGCGGACAACTGCGTTCTCCGCGGGAGCCTGGGAGTGAAATTATCCCTATGAGCAATTTTAATGGTTGTTGTGGTTTTCCTTAGCCGACCAGGAATCTTGCCGTTTCCGGGTTTTTCACATGACCCCGAAAACCGACAACCAACAACCAAAAACCGGCTTTTAAATGGCCTATATCCCGGAAGACAAGCTCCTGGAGATTAAGGACGCGGCCTCTCTGGAAGAGGTGATAGGGTCTTATGTCAAGCTCACCCGCCGGGGCCGGAACCTGGTGGGCCTGTGTCCCTTCCACGCCGACACCAAGCCCTCCTTCACAGTGGCCCCCGACAAGGGCATCTTCTACTGCTTCGGCTGCGGCGCCGGGGGCAATGTGTTCTCCTTCCTGATGCAGTACCACCGCTTGAGTTTTCCCGAAGCGGTGGAGGAGCTGGCCCGGCGGTACAATATTCCCCTGACCCGGCGCGATCTGGGGCCCGAAGGGGCCAAGGCCAGCCGTAAGCGCCAGGCTTGGTATGAGCTCAACACCCAGGCCGTGGCGTTTTACCAGGAGACCCTGAAAAGCCCGGTGGGCCGGGCTGCCCGGGAATACTTGGAGCGCCGGGGCCTGACCCCGGAGGTAGTTAGGGACTATCAACTGGGGTACGCTCCGCCGGAATGGGACGGTTTGCGGAAACACTTGCAGCACCGGGGCCTCTCCCTGGAGCTGGCCCAGGAAATCGGCCTCTTGATGCCCCGGGCCTCCGGAGGCAGCTATGACCGCTTCCGGGACCGCATCATGTTCCCCATTGCCGACCGCACCGGCCGGGTGGTGGCCTTCGGCGGCCGGGTGATCAGTGAGGGCGAGCCCAAGTATCTCAATTCCCCGGACAGCCCCCTTTATACTAAGGGCCGGCTGCTGTTCGGTCTGCCCCAGGCTGCCCCCGCCCTGCGCCGGGAGGACCTGGCTCTGGTGGTGGAGGGCTATCTGGACCTGCTGGCCCTGCGGGTGCACGGCATTGAACCGGTGCTGGCCACCCTGGGCACGGCCTTGACCCGGGACCAGGTGCGGCTGCTCAAAAGTCTGGTGTCCCGGGTGGTCCTGGTGTTTGACGGCGATGCCGCCGGGGCCGCGGCCATGCGCCGGGCCTTCCCTCTGTTCGCCGAAGAGGGCCTGGCGGTGCGGGTGCTGCCTCTGCCTGCCGGAATGGACCCGGACAACTACGTGCACGCTGAAGGCCCGGACCTCTTCCAGGCCGCCTGGGAGAAGGCCCAGCCCATGTTCGCCTTCCTGGTGGAAGGCCTCATTGACAAACACGGCCTGGATATTGAAGGGCGGGTGCGCCTGCTGGGGGAGTTGCGCCCTTATTTTCAGTGTCTGCGGGACCCTGTGGAGCGGGACCTGTGGCTCAGGTTCACCGCCGGCCGCCTGGGAGTGGAAGAAGGCAGCCTGCGCCTGTCGCTGACTTCCTCCTCCCCTGCAGCGGCTGCCCGACTGAGTCCGGAGCGGCTTTTGGCCATTAACCTGGAGAAGTCCCTGATCAAGTGGGTCCTCCAGCATCCCGGGACGCTCTCCCTGACAGAACTGGAGGAATGGGTTCAGGAGTTTGAGGATCGCGAGCTCCAGGGCCTCATGTCTCTCATCCTGCAATGCTGCCGGGAACATGGGACCCTGGACCTGGGTCTGTTGATTCAAAAAGTGGAGGAGGAGCACCACCGGCGCCAGATTTGCGCCTTGGCGCTGGATGGGGGGGAATTCGGGGCTCTCCCCGCAGGGATGGTGGCCGAGGACTGGCGCCGGGCCTTTCTCAAGCGCCGCCTCAAAAAGGCCGAGGCCGCCATCAAGGAGAAACTCCAGGCGGCCGCCAGCGACCCCACGGGGGCGGAGCTCCAGACCTTGTTGGCCCAGAGTCAGGAAATCCAAAGAACCCTTGAGTCCTTGAAAACCGGGGACCCGATAAAAGGAGAAAATGGATGAGCAAAGGCAGGGGTATCGAGGTTTTTCAGGATATTATGCCTATGGGGGAGGATGACGGCCTGTTAGGCATAGAGGACTTAAACGACTCCATCTCGGCCGACTGTCTTTTAAGCGAACCGGTCAAGGACCTCTTGATCTTCGATGACCTGGAGCTGGCCGCTCCCGATCTCTCTCCCGGCCTGCACTCTCCGGGGTCAGGGGAAATGGAGGAGGCCGAAGTTCCCCTTAGTCTGGAACCGGAGGCCGCGGCCAAGCTGGATGACCCGGTAAGGCTCTATCTGAAGGAGATGGGCATGGTCTCCCTGCTCACCCGGGAGGGGGAGGTGGAGATCGCCAAGCGCATTGAGGAGGGGGAAAAGGAAGTTCTGCGCGCCTTGCTGGAGGTGCCCCTGGCTTTCCGCCAGATCATGGCCCTGGTGGACCGCCTGGAGGAAGACAAGGCGCCTCCGGACGATGTCATTGACGACTTCGGCGAAGGCGACCCCGGCTTGGGGCAGAACCCTCAAAAAACCCGCCTGCAAAAGACTATCCAGACCATCCGCTCCCTGGAGGAGAAGCTGCTGACCGCCCAGAAGAAGCTGGCGTCGGTACGCCAGGACAGGGAGGCCCGCAATCAGGTGCTCAGGCAGGTGGCGGAGCTGCGCCACCGCATGGCGGACCACCTGAAGAATCTGCGCCTGGAGTCCCACCTGCTGCAGGGCATCCTGGCGCACCTGAAAGAGGACGGCCGAGCCATCTCCCAGCATTGCCAGAAGCTCAAGCAGGTCCTGGGGGAAGCAGGTGTCTCCGCCACCAGATTCAGACAAATGCTACGCGACCGCCGTAAGGGTCTGCCGGTTTCCACCCCTGGCCAGGTTCCGCCCAAGCGGTTGGAGGAGCTGGAAAAAATCTGGCTGGAAGAGCATAAAAACCTCAAACAGATGGAGCAAAAATTGGGGCTGAGCATCCCCAAGGCCGTCTCCGCCCTGACCCGCATCCGCAAAGGGGAGTATCAGGCGGAAAAGGCCAAGCGGGAGCTGGTGGAGGCGAACTTAAGGCTGGTGGTGAGCATCGCCAAAAAATACACCAACCGGGGGCTCCAGTTTCTGGACCTGATCCAGGAGGGCAATATCGGCCTGATGAAGGCGGTGGAGAAGTTTGAGTACGAGCGGGGCTACAAGTTCAGCACCTATGCCACCTGGTGGATCCGCCAGGCCATCACCCGGGCCATCGCCGACCAGGCCCGCACCATCCGCATCCCAGTACACATGATTGAAACCATCAACAAGCTTATCCGCACCTCCCGCTATCTGGTCCAGGAGATCGGACGGGAGCCTACCCCGGAGGAGATCGCCGAAAAGATGGAGTTTCCCGTGGACAAGGTGCGCAAGGTGCTGAAGATTGCCAAGGAGCCCCTGTCCCTGGAGACGCCCATCGGGGATGAGGAAGACAGCCATTTGGGCGATTTCATCGAGGACAAGAAAATCTGCACCCCCATGGAGGCGGTGGTGAGCCTGGATCTGGCGGAGCAGACCAGCAAAATGCTGGCCACCCTTACTCCTAGGGAGGAAAAGGTGTTGCGGAAGCGCTTCGGCATCGGCGAGAAGACCGACCACACCCTGGAAGAGGTGGGCAAGGACTTTGAGGTGACCCGGGAGCGCATCCGCCAGATTGAAGCCAAGGCCCTGCGCAAACTACGGCATCCTTCCCGGAGCACCCGGCTAAAGAGCTTTGTGGAGTCATGAAAATTATTCATTCCCCGGGAGCCGGCCGCGGGGCCGGGAAATAACCTGATTTCAGGGGGCGGTGCAGCGACCGCCCCCTCTAATTTTTTCCGGGAGGCGTCAAGAAAGGACATGCTTACAGACTTCGGAGACAAGCCGGCGGGGGCAGCGGACTCTGGGTTTGGCGTTTTGCCGGAAAGAAATTTGCTTGGTCTCTTGTCTTGAGCCAGATAAAATAATATATTAAAAAATTATTGAAAATTTTGGGCCCATAGCTCAGCGGTTAGAGCAACCGGCTCATAACCGGACGGTCCCAGGTTCGAATCCTGGTGGGCCCACCGGCTTGATGGAGGCACCATCATTTTTCGAGAACGCTACCAAAGCTTTGCCGTACAAATTGCCAAACAGGGGTGCCATCTGCGCACCCCTTTTTTAGGTTCATGGCCGCCCGGGTGAAAGACATCGTAGCCTGTTTGGATGAAGCCTATCCCTTCTCCTGGGCCGCCCCCGGCGACCGGGTGGGCCTCCAGGTGGGGGACCCGGAGGCGCCGGTGCAGCGGGTGCTGGTGGCCCTGGAGGCGGATTTTGCCGTGGTGGCCGAAGCCCGAGAGGCGGAAGCCCAGATGCTTATAACCCACCATCCTTTGCTTTACCATCCGGTGCACGAAATCCGGGAGGACCGCCCCGGAGGCCGGCTGCTGGCCGCGGTGCTGCGGGCCGAGCTGGCGGTGGTGGCCTGCCATACCAACCTGGATGTGGCCCCTCAGGGCCTTAATGACCACCTGGCTTCGCTGTTGAACTTAGAGGAGGTGCGGGTCTTCGCGGAAATAAGCCGGGAGGCCTTCTACAAGCTGGCGGTGTTTGTGCCCGTGGGCTATGAGGATCGGGTGCGCCGGGCCCTGTTTGACGACCGGGTGGGAGTCATCGGCAATTATGCCCACTGTTCCTTTGCCGCCCGGGGGCAGGGCACCTATACGCCGCAGGAGGGGGCCCGGCCTTTCCAGGGCAAGGTGGCCAGCCTGTCCCGGGTCGCAGAATCCCGTCTGGAGGTGATAGTTCCGGAAAGCCGC
>JAFDHU010000341.1 GCA_019308625.1 Deltaproteobacteria bacterium | reverse complement strand
CTTCCCCCTACTCCTCTTTATCTTTCCGGCCCTGATGGTGGTCATCATCGGCCCCGCGGCCATCCGCATCATGGAGAACCTGAAGTAAGCCGCCTCTTTGCGGACCTGCCGGAAGTAGCGCCCCCCTGACCTAAAAGCCCAAGACGGCTCTGCCACTTCCCGCCTTCAAGCTTCAAGGTAAAGCGGACCGTCCTCGCCACTGCAGGAGGTGAACCGTGGAATAGCCGGAATATCGTCTGGATTATTACGTTCGGTTGAAGTCCCTGAGGATGCTGGCCGTTTCGACTCAATTCCCGCCCGGCCGGTTCACCAGCGGCTTGATAATCACATCCACCCGGCGGTTGAGGCGGCGGCCGGCTTCGGTGCTGTTGTCGGCGACAGGCGCATACTCCCCGTAGCCGGCGGCGCTGAAGCGTCTCGGGTCCAGGTGATGGGTCTCAATAAAGTAGCGCACCAGGCTGGTGGCCCGGTGGGTGGAAAGCTCCCAGTTGGAGGGGAAGGCCGCGGTGTGGATGGGACGGTTGTCGGTGTGGCCTTCAATGGCCACATGATTGGGGATTTGGGCCAGAATCGCCGCCAGCTTGTCCAGCAGGGGCAAACTTTCCGGACGCAGGTCGGCTTCCCCCGAATTGAAGAACACAAACTCCGGCAGATGGATTACCAGACCCCGGCCGGTGATCAGCAGTCTAATATCCGCAAGCTCCCGGTGGGTGGTCAGGCTGCGCTGAATGGTGCGGGCCACCTCCTCCAGTTGCGGCGGCGGGTCGGCCTGCAGCACCGCCCCGGTGAGATCGCCGGTGCGCCCGGCGGCCGGGGTCTTTCCCACTCCGGGGACCAAAGGGAAGCCCCCCAGGAATACCGGGGCATGCAAGGCCCGCTGAATGGAAAGCTGGGCCTGGGAAAGCTTTTCGGCATCCAGCCGGGTGATGGCGTACATAGTGACGAAGAAGGCCAACAGGAGAGTGACGAAGTCGGCATAGGACACCATCCAGCGTTCGTGGCTGGGGCGGGAGGGGTGGGGCTCCTCCGGGCGGCACCGCCTACGCATAGGAACCGGTCCTGGGCCGGCCCGGGGAAGTCAGCACCCGGATTCTGGCGAAAGACGGGAGAATTGTGCCGGACCTGGCCCGGGAGCCCTGCAGAAAGCCCTGCAGCCTCTCGGCGATGAGACGGGGGTGCTCTCCCTGGGCCAGAGCCACCAGGCCTTCCAGCACCATCTCCTTTTTGAGCAACTCCTCCCGGTGTCTGGCCCTGAGTTTGTGGGCAATGGGCAAAAAGAGCAGGTTGGCTGATGCCACCCCGTAGATGGTGGCCACAAAGGCCACCGCCACCCCGGCGCCCAGCTTGGCGGGATCGGTCAGATGTTGCATGACCTGGATGAGGCCCAGAACCGCCCCCAAAATACCGATGGTGGGGGCATAGCCGCCGGCAGCCTCAAACACCCGGGCCGGCCCGGTGCCGGCTTCCTCCAGGCGGGCCAGCTCCACCTCCATGACTTCCCGGACCTGCTCGGCCGGAAACCCATCAATGATCAGGCTGAGAGTCCGCCGCCAGAAGGAATCAGGCAGGTGCCTGAGCTCCCGGTCCAGAGCCAGCAGGCCTTCCCGCCTGGCCCGGTAGGCCAGCTCCACCACCAGGCGCACCTGCTCGGGCTTGTCATCTCTGGGGTTGCGCCAAATCTGGCGAAGGGACTTGAGGGTTTCCCTGAGCTGGCTCCCGGAAAAGCTCAGGAACACCGCTCCCGCGGTGCCCCCGAACACAATGACCAAGGCGGTGCTTTGAAAAATCAGGGCGGTGCTGCCGCCTTCCAAGTAGTGGCCGCCGAGCAGGGCCAGCCCTCCCAGAATCAGACCGATCAGGGTGGCTTTGTCCATCTCTCCCCGAGTGTCAGGCAGGGCCTCTGCGATTCGGACGCCCCCTCCCGACAAACTTTGAACCCCAAACAGGCACCTTGTCTAACTAAATTTCTTATCGGTAAGCAGGGGGAACTCTTGATTTTTCGGAAAGAAAGGACCGGAGGAAAGGGGAGGGTCAGCCGGATAACTCGCCCCTATGACAGATACCCGTGTGAAACTCCATTAACAGGGCGTTGAGAAACCTTATTTTGTCACCCTGAACGAAGTGAAGGGTCTAGGAACTAATTGAAATTACTAGATTCTTCGCTTCGCTCAAGATGACAAGGTTTGCTTTCCGGGAGTTTTCCAACAGCCTGTTAATGCGACCAGCCGG
>JAFDHU010000340.1 GCA_019308625.1 Deltaproteobacteria bacterium | reverse complement strand
GCCTTCGCTTTAGTCTTCGTCTTCCTGGTACTGGCCGCCCTGTACGAGAGCTGGGCCATCCCCTTCGGGGTAATCCTGGGCCTGCCCATCAGCGTGTTCGGGGCCCTACTGGGGACCTGGCTCCGGGGGCTGGTGAACGACGTGTATGTCCAGATCCGCCAAGGCCGCCATCCTGATTGTGGAATTCGCCAAGCAGAAGCGGGAGATGGAGGGCTACTCCGCGTTTGACGCGGCCATGGAGGGGGCCCAGCTTCGGTTCCGGGCCATCCTGATGACCACCATCTCCTTTGTGGCCGGCATGATCCCTCTGGTGGTGGCCTCCGGGGCCGGGGCCGCCTCCCGCTGGTCCCTGGGTACCGCGGTATTCGCCGGCATGACCATGGCCACGGTCCTGAGCGTGTTTTTCATCCCGGTGCTCTACTATGCCATTGAAATCCTTAAGGACAAGGTCAAGAGAAGGGCGCCCCTGGCGGAGCAGCCCGTCCCGCCCAGCGGCCGCGGTCCGGAAGGAAGGCAGCCATGAAAGTCAGCCTCATCGTCTGCCTGACTTTGCTTCTAGTGGCTGGCTGCGCTGTGGGCCCGGATTATGAGCGCCCCGCCTATCCGGTGCCCCAGAAGTTCCGGGGCGAAGGGCCGGGCATCCCGGCGACAGCCCAAAGCCAGGTGTCCTTCGGCGACCTCCCTTGGTTTGAGCTCTTCCGGGACCCCAAACTCCAAAACCTCATCCGGCTGGCCCTTAAAGAAAACTATGATGTGCGCATCGCCGCAGAGCGGGTGCTGGAGGCCCGGGAACTGGTGACTGCCACCCGATCCTTTTTGTTCCCCTCAATTTTTGCGGGAATCAGCTACATCAGCACCCGGACTTCAGAACGGGGCATAACCCCGGTGTCCCGGGCCTTGGCGGAGCGGAGCGCCACCCAGATCACCGGGGACCTGTCTTGGGAGCTGGATTTCTTCGGCCGCATCCGCCGGGCCACAGAGGCCTCGGTCGCCGACTTCTTCGCCGCAGAGGAGAACCGGCGAGTGGTGACCCAGCTTCTGGTGACCAACCTGGCCCGGACCTATATAGAGCTCATGGAGCTGGATCTGGAACTGGAAATCTCCCGGCATACCCTGAAAACCCGGGAGGATTCCTACCGCCTAGTAAAAATCCGGCAGGAAGGCGGGGTGGACACCATGCTGGCGGTGCGCCAGGCGGAGGGGCTGGTTTACGGGGCCTCCCAACTCATCCCCGAGTTGCAGCGGCTCATTGAGCAGAAGGAAAACGAAATTACCACCCTGCTGGGGCGCAACCCGTGGAAATCCCTCCGGGGCTGCCCTCGTCTCTTTTGGAGCGCCGTCCCGACATCCGCCGAGCGGAAGAGGAGCTCATCGCCGCCAATGCCCGGATAGGCGAGGCCAAGGCCCTGTTGTTTCCCCGGATTATCCTGACCGCGGCTGCGGGCTACCAGAGCGCGGCCCTGTCTGCCCTGATTTCCCCGGCCTCCAGCTTCTGGACAGTGATTCCGGCCCTGACCCAGCCCATCTTCACCGCCGGTCGGCTGCGGGCCAACGTCCGGGCCGCGGAAGCCCGGCAGCAGCAGGCTCTCCTGGCCTACCAGCGGACCATCCAGCAAGCCTTCCGGGAGGTGTCGGATGCCCTCATCGGCTACCGCAAGCTCAAGGAAACCCGTCTGGAACAAGAGAAGCTGGTGAAAGCCCTGGAGGATCAGACCCGCTTGGCCCGCATGCGTTACATGGGCGGGGTCACCAGTTACCTGGAAGTCCTGGACTCAGAGCGCCAGTTGTTTGAGGCCCAACTCAACCTGGCCCAGGCCAAGGGCAACGAGCTGCTGGCGGTCATCACCCTGTACCGGGCCCTGGGCGGCGGCTGGCAGGCCGCCGCCCCTTAGGCCGCCGCAACCCCTCCCGGCCACGGTGGCCTAGGGGCGCTTTCCTGTTAAGGGATGGGTTAATGCCCCTCCCCCTGGGGCATCCGAGTGGTGGTTTTGCGCCAGCCCCCTGCCCGAGACCCTCAAGGGGTTCAAGGGCGTTTTCCCTCCTGTCACGCCAAGTACCCAATCCCACTAGAAAAAAGCTGTTTCCTAACTGTTGCATTTTGCAACAAAAAAAATTTATTTTGCCCTTGACTTTCTTTTCGACAAATGTTCCAATGTTAATGAAAAATTTCACAAGCTTAACAGCTTAAACCATCGGTGCGCCAGTGCCAAGAAGCCATCGCCCGGCCTGCTAAGCCTTCATTGAGGACATCATGGAAAATCGGCACTCACACCTGAAAAGGGCCTGCTTCATTCTTTTGCTTTCTGCAGGTTTCGCCCTCTGGCTGTGGATGATGGGAGGCTCGGCCTTGGGTGCGGCCAATCCCGGGGGCCCGGCCAGTTCCCTGCCTTGGTGGGCCTGGGTCTTAATCCTCTTTGTTCTGACCTTTTTCCTGGGCATTGTGGCCGTGCTGGGCGGGGTCGGCGGCGGAGTGCTCTTCGTCCCCATCGTCAGCGGCTTTTTCCCCTTTCACCTGGATTTTGTCCGGTGCGCCGGTCTTTTGGTAGCTCTCTCTGGTGCCCTATCAGCTGGGCCCGGTCTGCTGCGGGCCGGTCTGGCCGACCTGCGGCTGGCCCTGCCCACCGCGCTGATCGCCTCCACCGCTTCCATCGCCGGGGCCCTGATGGGCTTGGCCCTGCCCACCTACATCGTCCAAATCGCCCTGGGAGTTACCATCCTGGGAATCGTGTTGATCATGCTTTTGGCCAAGAGGGCGGAATACCCCCAAGTGAAGGAAATGGACTCTGTGGCCAGGATCTTAGGAATCCATGGGGTGTACACCGACATCTCCACCCAGGAGGAGGTCAACTGGAAAGTTCATCGTACCCCCCTGGGCCTCGGTCTTTTCGTCATCATCGGGATTATGGCCGGCATGTTCGGCCTGGGGGCCGGTTGGGCCAACGTTCCGGTCCTTAACCTGCTGATGGGGGCCCCTCTTAAAGTCTCGGTGGCCACCAGCAAATTCCTTCTGTCTATCACCGACACCAGCGCCGCCTGGATTTATATCAACAGCGGTGCCATGATTCCGCTTATTGTGGTGCCTTCCCTCATCGGCATCATGCTGGGAAGCTGGGTGGGGGTCCCCATCTTGGCCCGTACCAGACCCACCATCATCCGCTATATTGTCATCCTGCTGTTGCTATTCGCCGGGCTGCGGCCCGTACCAGACCCACCATCATCCGCTATATTGTCATCCTGCTGTTGCTATTCGCCGGGCTGCGAGCCTTGCTGAAAGGACTGGGTATTTAAACTAAGTGGAGGCGCCATGACTCCCACCAAGGCTTCAGAAGCACAGTTATTTTATGCCACCACCCTCAACCGACTGGCCCTGTTCGGCTTCGCCGTGCTGATCGTGGCCTTTCTGGTTCGCCGTGCTGATCGTGGCCTTTCTGGTATACATCCTGGGCCTTTTAAAACCCTACCTGCCGCTGGAAGAGATCCCCCGCTACTGGACCCAGTCCAGCCATCACTACCTGGAGGTAGCCAACATTCAGCCCGGTTGGGCTTGGCTGGGAAAACTGAAATATGCCGATTTCCTGATTTATGTGCCTATCGCCATCTTGGCCGGCAGTACCATCGTTTGCTATGTGGGGGTGATTTTCAAATTCATCAAGTCCAAAGAGACCGTGCTGGTGGTCATTGCCATTCTGGAGGTTTTGGTGCTGCTGGCGGCAGCTTCCGGTTTGCTGAAGGTAGGTCATTAGCAGGAGACTGGCTGGCAAAACAGCTTATTCCTTTCCGGTTTGGTCCTAGGAAACATGGGGGAACTCCACGGGAGTTCCCTTTTTTATGGAAAACCGATAAGCCATGACTTCTGGTCCGCCGACCGTGGCCGCCGCGGAGAGTCCTTCCCGCAGGGTATTTCTTGTTTTTTCAAGGAGCCGATTTATAATAAAAATAAGCTGTTAACTTCTGGTTGCCCAACTCCGGGCTTAGGGGAAAAGCGAAATCCAGCTCTAGGCGCGGCACTGTGGCAGACAGCCTTCACAGATTTAATAAAGGAGGGTGGCCCGGGTCTCCTTTCCGCTTCAGGAAATAAAATATGCTGAACTAATTGGATATCT
>JAFDHU010000339.1 GCA_019308625.1 Deltaproteobacteria bacterium | reverse complement strand
GGGCCCAGGGTGGCAAAGAAGAAAGCGATTCCCAGACCCAAAGCCGCCAAGCGCCAGAAATGCGGGCCCAGCAGGGCGGCTAGGTGAGCCGGGCCCCGGGCGGCGTGTTTGGCCAAGGCCGGGTAGAGGACCCCGCCGATGACCAGGGCTGAGATCAAGCTGGCCAGACCTCCGGCCAGCTCCACCACCACGCCATAGCGGGCGATTTCCTCCAGGGCGGTAAAGTACCTGAGCAACAGTATCTGAACCTGATTGTAGAAGGAGCCCAGAAAGCTGACAGCCACCACAACCAGCAGGGCGCCCAGGCGCTGGGCAGGCAGGAGAGGGCCGAAGGCCCTGATTGGGGGCAGCAGGCCTTCCCGGCGGCCCATCATGGCAGCCAGCAGGATTTTGAGGCCGCTGCTAACCACCACAAACCAGGAAACCGCCAGCACGCCGCCCCCGACAAAAAAGGCCGTCACGCCGTAAAGGGCGCCCAGCAAAGCGGCTTTGACCGAGCAGGCGGCCTCCTTCACCTGCCGGCCGGCATAGCGGTAATAGCTGAACAGGGTCTCGGCCAGGCAATCTATCACCTTGCCGGCCGAAACTATCAGGACCACCAGGATTTCCGTGCGGTTCCAGCCGTGCAGCCAGCCAAAGGCCAGAATGCCACCCAGGGCCGTAAGGCCAATCAGGCTCTTGAGGCGGAGCATCTGGCCCAGAAGGCTTTCCCGGACCTGGGCGCCTCCGGTCAGTTCCCTGATGGTGAACTGCTCAAATCCCAGCACCAGAAGGGCCCGGAGTAAGTAGGACACTCCGGCGCCAAACATAAAAAGGCCAAATCCTGAGGGGCTGACCCGGGCCAGCCACAGAAGCAACAGGAAGCGAAAGCCGTCCTCCACCCACCGGCCGGCTATCAAGGCCGCAGCCTGGGCGGCCAGATTCTGGGAGCTAAGCAGTTTTTGCCAGCGGCCGGCCAGGTTGGGAGACATGTCAGGGAAATGGTTCCGGAGGCCCGGTGACCGACTTCCGAGCGGTGGCATTGGTGGCAGCAGGGAAACGTTGTTTCAACCTGGGGTGAGTATAGGGAAAGGGGCTGTGGGTGTCAACTTAAGGACCCGGCCAAGTGGCTTAAGGAAGCCTCTCTGGGCCGGACTGATGATGGTCCCCTTGCCCCCTGACAAAATTTTCGTCATAGTGGAGAAACCGCTGCTTTCATGAGAGGCAGGGAAGATTTGCATGACCCGCGGTCGAGGGAACTTTTCGGAATGCAGGCCCTGGAATACTACCGGTCCGTGCCCCGCTATCTATTGGCCAGATGCTTGGCCTGGTGCACTCCAGCTTGGCTAGTGCGCTTGGCTCCTTTGCGGCTGCGTCGGATGGTTCTTGAACTGCCCGGCCGCGACTGGCTTATTCTGCGCAACCGTCTCTGCGGCATCTGCGGCTCCGATTTGCGGCTGCTCAAGGGGGCGGAATCCTGGCTGATGGAGCCCTATGCCTCCCTGCCCGCAGTACTCGGACATGAGGTGGTAGCCGAAGTGGCAGAAGCCCCGGCCGGATCAGAGTGGCGGCCCGGGGATCGGGTGGTGGTGGAGCCGATTCTCCCCTGCGAAGTCCGGGGGCTGGAGCCCTGCCGTTTCTGTGCTCAAGGGGACTACAACCTGTGCGAGAACTTTACCAGGGGAGACTTGGCTCCCGGGGTCCTGGTCGGCTTCCACCGGGAGACTGGCGGCGGCATGGCCGAGTTTATGG
Source organism: Deltaproteobacteria bacterium (assembly GCA_019308625.1). Lineage (GTDB taxonomy): Bacteria > Desulfobacterota > Desulfobaccia > Desulfobaccales > 0-14-0-80-60-11 > DTHB01. Next base: position 483 of record JAFDHU010000339.1, on the reverse strand, counting down.
CGGCCCACCCTTCCAGGCTGGTGCGCCTCCCCGACCATCTGCCGGACCGGGAGGCGGTGCTGACGGATTCCCTGGCCTCGGCTCTGCAACCGGTTCTGGACCATTTCCCGCCGGATGAGGCCACAGTGCTGGTTTACGGTGCCGGTATTATCGGCCAGCACATCTTGCGGTTGCTCCGCCTTCTTCCGCCTTCTGGGTTCCCGGGCCCGGCTGGTGGCCGTGGCCCGCCATCCTTTTCAGCAGGAACTGGCCCAGACCGGGGGCGCGGATGAGGTGCTGCTGAGGCCCACCCGGGCCGAACTGGCCGAAGCCCTGGGGGGGCGCCTCCTGCCCACCACTATGGGCGGGGGCAATATTGAAGGCGGGGCGGAGGTGGTGTTTGACTGCGTCGGCTCCCGTAAATCTCTGCAAGAGGGGCTGTTGGCCCTCCGGGGCCGGGGCACCTACGTGCTGGTGGGCACCGCCGCCACCCTGGGCAGAGTG
>JAFDHU010000338.1 GCA_019308625.1 Deltaproteobacteria bacterium | reverse complement strand
CCCCGGGTGAATTCCTCCAGATCGGCCTCAAAGGACACCGGCAGGCCCAGGGATTCCAGGGCCCGGACCATGGGGGCGATGGCCACCAGGTTGCTTACCACCTGGGGGTTGCCCGAGACCCGCAGCATGATGCCGTCCATGTCGGTGGTGACGACCCGGGCCTGAGCCAAAGCCAGAATCTTGGTCACCTGCCGCTTCTGCTCGTGGAGAGACGCGAAGGGGGCGTCAAACAGGAAGCGGCTCACCTCCTTCCGGGCCTCCCCGGGAGCAGCGGCTTGGGCCCGGGCCACCGCCTGCCGGGTTTGCTCATCATAGGCGGCCACCAGCTCCTGGTGAATCTCCTCCGGGTCCTTGGAGGAATTGATAATCAGGTAGCCCTGGGGATGCAGGTTGTCATAGAAGATGTCCGGGTTGCTCTTGAGGTCGCCGTAGTTGGTGACCGTGAGCACATAGAAGGGGAAACTCAGGAGGGCGTCCTTGCGCGCAATGGGCCGGGGGGACACGAAGGTGCCGGAGAAGACCGGGGTGCCCCGCTTGGAGGAGCCGAACTGCCAGGCCATGCCGGCCCAGGCACCTTTGGCGGTGAAAAAGTGGGAAAATACCCGGTTGATGGCGATGCCCCGCTCGCCGGCCAGGGAGGCCACGCCGATGGCGAAGTCGCCCACCGCGGCCAGGGCTTCCCGGAAGGCCTGTCTGGCGGTCAGGGCCTGGACCTGGGGCTGCCGGGCGAAGGTGCCGCCCCGGGCCGCAAAGTCCCGGGCCAGCTCCTTTTGCAGGATATACTGGAAGATTTGGGCGGCCTTGCCCAGGGCCCGCTCATCCAGGAGCCGGTCCAGAACCCGGTAAAACTCCGCCTGCCGGGCTTCGGCCACGCTGGCGTAACCCTCCCTGAAGCCCGCCGGACAGCCGGGCAGGAGCAGGTGCGGCGGGGGCATGGTTTCCAGAGGCGCCACCTCCAGCCTGCCGCCCCGGGCCTCCTGGGATTCCAGGGCCTGGACCGCGTTCTCCCACTCCTGGTCCCGGCGCACCACGTACTCCATGACGTAGTCCTGGCCCAGGACGGCCTCCAGGAAGTCCCGCTTGAACCCGGGGCCGAACTCCGGCTTGAGCCCGCCCGCCTCGTTGAAGAGGAAATGATAGGGAAACTCCTCGGGGGTGTGCTGGTGGCGCTGCCATTCCTCCTTTAAGTGCCGGAAGAATTCCTCGGTATATTCCTCTGCTTCCCGCACCAGGCGGGTCTCCAGGTCAATCTGGCGGTTGAGCTGGTCCCGGAAGCGCTCCAGTTGGGCAATGATGAAGCGCACCGCCGGGCTGACCGGCTCCCACTCCCCGGTGACCGGGTCTTTGCGGATAAGGGGTCGGTAGCGGGGGTCCCGCTCCAGCCAGTAGTAGATGGGCTGGGGCTCGGACTTCCACTCCCGCCAGTTTTTCAGGCGGTCGTTGGGGTTGATGGGGGCCACCCGCTTTCGCAGGCGTCCCACAAAGACCACCTCCGGCAGCATGCCGGCGTGGGCCATCACCCGGGCCAAAAAATCCGGGTCCTCTCCGAAAAACTTGCCGGTCTCCGGGCAGGGGGTCACGTCCCAGCGGATGGCACTGCGGCCCAGGGCGTCGGCTTCGGCCCAGAATTCCTGCATGGCCAGCTTGTCGGCGGAGTGGCCCATGCCCACCAGGATGCCGGGAAACTCGGCAGCCAGGTTGATGAGCTGCCACTGGATGCGCTGGTTGCCCACCAGGAATTTGCCCAGGGGCGTGGTCAGGGTGCTCATGCCCAGCATGGAGGAGGCGGAGGACTCGCCGCCGGTGTTGGAGTACACCTGGGTGTCGGTGACGTTGATGAAGTGCAGCACCCGGGCTTCCTTGTCCTTGATGAGGAAGGCCCGCTGGCGCAGGGCGTTGAGCCAGGCCGGCAGACCGATGACCGCGCCGCCGTCGCCGCTTTGGGAGACCACGTAGCGGCGCCCGTGGGGCAGCAGGCCCCGGGATATAGCCCAGTCCTCGCTCATGGCGCAAGCCTCAGCAAACGCGAAGCCCCCGCCGAACACGGTACGGCCGCCCTTGACCTTCTGGGCCACTTCGTTGACCTTGTTCAGGGTCTCGCTCATGCAGCCGGTTTCACAGGTGAAGGTCACCTCCGGCATGTGGCCCCGGGCCAGGGAAAGCAG
>JAFDHU010000337.1 GCA_019308625.1 Deltaproteobacteria bacterium | reverse complement strand
GGCGGCCCTGGCCCGGGTGAAGGAAGCCTTCGGTGTGAGCACGGTGCGGGTGTGGGGGAAGCCCCCGGAGCTGGTGGAGCAAGTGGCGGTGGCCGGAGGCAGCGGCGGCGACCTCATCGGCGAAGCCCGGCTACTGGGAGCCCAGCTGCTGGTGACCGGGGAGGTGCGCCATCACCAGGCGGTGCCTGGCTTCCTGGAGGATTTTGCCGTGGCCGAGGTGGGGCACTTCGCCAGCGAAGCGGTGTTCATGCCCGGCTGGGCCCGGCAACTGGCCCGGCTGTTTGACGACAAGGATCTGGCAGTCCAAGTCCTGGCGGCGGCCGCCGGACAGGCACCGTTTGCCTGTCTCTGACCGGAGCCGGACTTTTAACATATATCAAAAAAATATGGAATGGAGGATGAACCTTGCTCCCCGAATTGAGTCAACTCATTGACCTGCATGAGTTGGATAAGGAAATTTTGGCCGCGGAACAGCAATTGCAACAGCTTCCGGAAGAGCTGGCCGCCTTTCACCAGGAACTGGAAACCCTGGAAGGCGAACAGGCCCGCTTGCAGGAGGAACTGAGCGAGCTCCAGAAGCAGCGGCGGGAAGCCGAAGCCGAGGTGACAGACCTGGAAGAGGGCATCAAAGAAAGCCGCAAGCGCCTGCTAAGCATCAAGAAAACCATTGAATACAAGGCCATGCTCCAGGAGATTGCCTACAAGGAAGACCGGCGGGACCAGAAGGAAACCCGGGTCCTGGAGCTCATGGAGGCCATTGAGTCCGTAACCCGGCTGCTGGCCGAGACTAGCCAGAAGCTGGAGGACACTCGGCAGGCCTTGAGCCGGCGGGAGGCGGAGGTGGCGGCCCAGATGGCCCAGCTCAAGGAGGAGCGGGCCAGGCTGGAGAAGCAGCGTCAGGGCTTGAGGGAGGGGCTGCCGGCGACCCTGCTCAGGCGCTATGAACTCATTTCCCAGCGCCGCAACGGCACCGCCATCGCCGAGGTCCGGGACGGGGTGTGCACCGGCTGCCACATGAACATTCTGCCCCAGCAGTTCATTGACCTGCAAAAAGGGGAAGAAATTCTGCAATGCCCGCACTGCCAGCGCATCCTGTTCTGGCTGGGAGACGAGGCTGAGGAAGGCAATAACCTCTCCCGGCAAGTCTCATGACCCGGGGCCCGGGCCTGGACAACGCCGCACGGGCCAGGATTTTCACCGCCTTGGCCCGGGGGATGGACCTTGACGAGGTCCTCAGGCGGTTTAACCTGGCCCCCGACGACCTTAAAGCCCTGTTCCGGGAGGCGGCGGAACTTTACCGTATCCGGGAGGAGGGCTGCTGGCGGCTTTTCTGTGACGGAGCTTCCCGGGGCAATCCCGGCCCGGCCGGGGCCGGCGCCCTGCTGCAGGACCCCGCCGGACACCTGCAAGCGCAAGCCTCCCGCTACCTGGGGCAAACCACCAACAACGTGGCGGAATACCAGGCCCTGCTCCTGGGTCTGGAGCTGGCCCGGAAGCGGGGGGTCAGGCGTCTCCAGATCTTTCTGGACTCCCAGTTGGTTACTGAACAACTGAACGGCCGCTACCAGGTCAAGAGCGCCAGGCTCAGGCCCCTGTGGCAGCAGGCCCGCCAGGAACTGCAGAAGTTTGATTTTTTTGCCGTCAAGCATATTGAGCGGACCCTTAACACGGCGGCTGACCGGCTGGCCAATGAGGCCATTGACCGGGCTCCCAAAAGGCGTTAAAATGTAGTTGCGGCGGAGGAGGCCAGATGATCGCCGGCTGCGCCAGACCGCGGCCGGAGGAAAGTCCGGGCTCCGCAGGGCAGAGTGCTGGGTAATACCCAGGGGGGGCGACCCCACGGAAAGTGCCACAGAAACCAGACCGCCGTGGTACGTCCACGGTAAGGGTGAAAGGGTGAGGTAAGAGCTCACCAGTGTCGGTGGCGACACCGGCAGCTAGGTAAACCCCACTCGGAGCAAGACCAAATAGGGGAGCGTCTGAGGGTGGCCCGCCCGAGCTCCCGGGTAGGTCGCACGAGGCCCTGGGAAACCAGGGTCCCAGAGGAATGATCATCACCGGAATCGTTCCGGCACAGAACCCGGCTTATGGCTTCCTCCGCCAGTCTTGTCATCGCGGGCCGCGCTGAGTGCGGCCTTTTATTTTTTTGTTTTTATCTTCCCAGCGAAGAAAGGTGACATCCGGTGTCCCGAGCCGTCCCTTCTACTGAGACCCACGAAAGCCAGCCAGACTACCTTCCTTATATCTCCGTGGTCATTCCGGTGTTCAATGAAGAGGAGAATCTGGCCGAACTGGGGGAGCGGCTGGTGCGCACTTTAAGCGGCCTGTCCCGTCCCTTTGAGCTCATTTTTGTGGATGATGG
>JAFDHU010000020.1 GCA_019308625.1 Deltaproteobacteria bacterium | reverse complement strand
CTGCTCCGGGGCATCAAACAAAGCCGGGGATTCATCTCGCTGTCCACCCTCATTTCCACCTCCGGCGTGGCGGTGGGAGTCATGGTCCTCATCGTGGTCATCGGAGTGATGACCGGCTTCAGTCAGGACCTGAAAAACAAGATTTTGAGCGTCAACGCCCACGTCATCGTGCTGAAGCGGGGGGCCAGCGTCACGGACTATCAGGAGCTGGCGGAGCGCATCAGGCGGGTTCCCGGGGTAGTGGCTGCGGCCCCGTTTATTTACACCCAGGTCATGTTCGCCGCGCCGGGACGCATTTCCGGCGGGGTGATGCGGGCTTTGGACCTGGAGACCATCAAGGCCGGCGGACCCAAGGCCCTGCAGGTGCAAAAGGGGTCCTTTGCCGAGCTGGCCGCCGGCGGCCCCGACGATCCGCCCCGGGTGGCCATCGGCAACGAAATGGCCCGCAACCTCAACCTGGCCCTGGGCGATTATTTCAACATCATCTCCCCCCTGGGAACCCTCACCCCCATGGGGCGCCTGCCCCGCATGAAGCCCATGCTGGTGGCTGCCATCTTTCATACGGGCATGTATGATTTTGACTCCAACCTGGTATTCATCAGCATCCCCCGGATGCAACAGTTTCTGGGGCTGGGGGACCGGGTCACCGGCATTGAGGTCCAGGTGGCGGACATTTACACCGCGGACAAGGTGGCCCGGGCCATTGAACGGAAGCTGGGCCCGCCCTACTACGCCAAGGACTGGATGCGCATGAACAGCGCCCTGTTTTCCGCCCTGAAGCTGGAGAAAGTGGTGATGTTCGTGATTTTAACCCTCACCGTGCTGGTGGCGGCTTTCGGCATCGCCAGCACCCTGTTCATGATGGTCATGAAAAAAACCAAGGAGATCGCCATCCTCATGTCCATGGGTGCCACCCGGCGGAGCATCATGCAGATTTTCATTCTGAACGGCCTGACCATCGGGGCCATCGGCACAGTGGTGGGACTGATCCTCGGCTTGGGCCTGTGTCTGTTCCTGAAAGAATATGAATTCATCAAGGTTCCTGGCTTTGTGTACGGCCTGACCACCATCCCGGTGCAGGTGCAGGTAACGGACGTGGTATTCATTGTGGCGGCGGCTTTGGCCATCAGCTTTCTGGCCACCCTGTACCCCTCCTGGCAGGCCTCCCGTCTGGACCCGGTGGAGGCCATCCGCTATGAATAGGGCAAGCCCGGCGGTGGGGGAAACAGGTTTTTTGGAGCCAACTGTTTGTATTTACTGGACAAATTGACAATTAAAAACCGACCTCCCTTGATTGACGCTCTTATGAGAACATGGTAAGGTGGAATACTTCACACCCGGGGGCGACATGGGAGGCTGATTCCGGCAGCCGCCCCCGGATAAAGATTCAGGTTCAGGGTCTGGTCAAGACCTTCATCACTGACGGCAATCGGGTGGAGGTTCTCAAGGGCCTGAATCTGGAAATTTATACCGGCGAGACCCTGGCGGTGGTAGGGGCCTCGGGGGTAGGGAAATCCACCCTGCTCCATATTCTGGGAACCCTGGAACGTCCCACGGCCGGGCGGATGCTGTGGGACGGGGAAGAGGTCTTCACCCTGGATGACCGCCGGCTGGCAGAGTTCCGCAACCGACGGATCGGCTTCGTATTTCAGTTTCACCACCTGTTGCCGGAATTCAACGCCCTGGAAAATGTCATGATGCCGGCCCTGATAGCCCGCCGCTCTCCGGCGGAGGCCCGGGAGCGGGCGGAGCAACTCCTAGTGCAGGTGGGTCTTCAGGACCGCCTGCGACATCGGATCTCCACCCTGTCCGGCGGAGAGCAGCAGCGGGTGGCGGTGGCCCGGGCTCTGGTCATGGAGCCTGAGGTGCTCTTGGCGGACGAGCCCACCGGCAACCTGGACCCCAGAAGCGGGCGCCAAATACAGGAAATGCTACTGGCTCTGAACCGGGAAAGGGGACTGACCTCGGTTATTGTCACCCATAATCGGGAGATGGCTGCAGCTCTGGACCGGCAGGTTACCCTGGTGGACGGTAAGGCGGAAATTCTGCGGGGAGACTGAGGTGAAGGCACGCCTGGTTTGTCTGCTGACATTGGCCTTCATGCTTCTGGCTCAAGCGCTCTTGGCCCAGGAACCGGAGATGGTCTTCAAGAAAGTGGCGGTGCTGCCCTTCCCGGTGCTGGCCAAAAGGCCCCTGGATTTTCTGGGGGCCAAGGTCCGCCGGGAATTGCAGGAGCGCCTCAAGGTCGAGGGCTTCACCCTGGTGCCGGAGGAGGAAATAGACCGGGAAACCGCCAAGCTGAAGGAACCTTTGGCTGAACCTCAGGCTCGGGAAATCGGCCACAAGTTGGGAGCCGATGTGGTGATCTGGGGCAAGCTGGTGGTGGTGGCCGATTTCCTGGCCCTGGAGGCCCACTTGGTGGATCTCACCGGCAAGCTCCCCCCCACCACCCTCAAGATGGAGGGCACGGGTTTGGAATCCTTAACCGGCTTGAGCCGGCGCCTGTCTCAGGAAATCAGTCTCAAAATCCTGGGCAAGGAGAGGATCGTCCGCATTGAGGTCAGGGGCAACCGCCGCATTGACAAAGACGCCATTTTAAGCATCATGCAGACCCGGGAGGGTGAGATCATTTCTCCGGCCCGGCTACGGGCGGATCTCAAAGCCATCTATAAGATGGGCTACTTTACCGACGTGAAGTTTGATGTGAGTGACACCCCCGAAGGCCGCATCTTAACGGTCATCGTCCAGGAAAAGCCAGCTATCCGGGAGATTTTTATTCAGGGCAATCGCAAAATCAAAGATAAAAAGATTCGGGAGGTGATGGAGCTCAAGCCCTTTTCGGTGGCCTCGGAAACCGCCATCCTGGAGGACATCGCCAGAATTAAAAAGCTGTATACGGATAAAGGTTATTATTTGGCCAAGGTGGACTACTCCCTGCAGCCCATTACTGACACCGAAGTGAATCTGGTCCTGAAAATCAATGAAGGCGGCAAAATCTACATCAAGGAAATCAACTTTGAAGGCAACCGGGCTTTCAAGGACAAGGAGCTCCGCAAGGTCATGGAGACCAAGCAAAGAAGCCTCTTGTCCTTTATTACCGGGAAGGGCCGCTTGGACAAGGAGGTCCTGGAACGGGACGTGGAGAGGGTAGCGGCCTTTTATTACAATCACGGCTATGTCAACGCCAAGGTAGGAGAACCCCGGATAGAGATCCGTCATGGAAGCATATTTATTACCATTCCGGTGAAGGAGGGCCCGCAATACACTGTGGGCCAAGTGGACATCCAGGGAGACCTGATTGAAGACAAAAGCGAGTTGCTGAAAAAGCTGGCAATACCCAAGGAAAAGGTGTACAGCCGGGAGGTGGTGCAGAACGACCTGTCCACCTTGTCGGACATCTATGCAGACCAAGGCTACGCCAATGCCGATATCACCCCGCTCATCAAAGAGGATGAAGTCAACCGCAAAGTAAACATCGTTTTTGACATCCGCAAGGGCCAGAAAGTTTATTTTGAGCGCATAGACATCACCGGCAACGTCAAGACCCGGGATAAGGTAATTCGTCGGGAGCTTAGGGTTTACGAGCAGGAGCTCTTTTCGGCTACCAAGCTCAAAGAAAGCATGCGGAACCTGCGGCGCCTGGAGTATTTTGAGGAGGTCAATTTCAGTACTTCTCCGGGCAGTGCTCCGAACCGGATCAATCTCAAAGTCACGGTCAAGGAGCGACCCACCGGGACCTTCGGCATCGGCGCGGGCTACAGCACCCAGGACAAGCTGGTAGGCATGATTGAAGTCAGTCAGGCCAACCTGTTCGGGCGGGGGCAGCAACTCCGGTTGCAGGGCATTCTGGGAGCTATCTCCACTCGGTTCCGTTTGAGTTTCACTGAGCCCTACCTCTTTGACCGGCCTCTGTCCCTGGGCATTGACGCCTTTAACTGGGAGCGGGAATTTGATGAATACACCCGGAGAAGCCGGGGGGGGTCCGTCCGTTTAAGTCATCCTCTGCGCTGGAAATATACCAGGGTTTATGGGTCTTACCGCTTTGAAAATGTGAGCTTACGCGACCTTGCCCCCTACACCTCCCAGGTGATCCGGGAAGCTGCCAAAATCCACAATACCAGTGCGATCAGCTTCAGCATCCGCCGGGATTCCCGGGATGCCATCTTTATGCCCACCAAGGGCTCGGACAACAGCATGGCGATAGAGCTGGCCGGCCTGGGTGGGGATGCTGCCTTTTTGCGCTACATCCTGGAGACCGGCTGGTATTTCTCCTTATGGAAGGGTCTCATCGGAGTGGTTCACGCCCGGGTCGGATACCTTACCAAATTGCCCTGGGGAGAGCTACCGGCCTACGAGAAATTTTACCTGGGGGGCATTGACTCCATCCGGGGCTTTGAATTCGCCGATATCAGCCCTCGGGATCCACGCACCCGAGAGCGCATCGGCGGCACCTCCTTTTCCCAGTTGAACTTGGAGGTGCGCTTTCCCATGCCTTTCTTGAAAAAGTTCGGGTTTATGGGGACAATCTTCTTTGATGCCGGCAACGTTTACGGGGCCAACTATATTCCTCCGGTATTGCGCACCAGCGCCGGGGCAGGTATCCGCTGGTATTCCCCCATGGGGCCGCTTCGCGTTGAATGGGGCCGCAACCTCAGCCCCAAGCCCTGGGAACGAGGGGGTGTCTGGGAATTCACCGTGGGCGGGAGTTTTTAGGCCCGGTAGCTTGAGCTTTTTGGAGGCGGCAGTTAATCCCAAGTTTAAGAAGATCATTCCCATAAATGATTTTTTGGTTTAGGAGGAACTTAATGAAAAAAAACCTGGTCACCCTAATGCTTGTCACTGCGTTGATCCTGCCGTCGCTGGCCTCACAGGCGGCGGCCCTTAAAATCGGCGTGGTCAATACCCGGGAACTTCTCAACAGCTCGGCTGAATGGAAGCGGGCCCAGGAGCGAATCAAGCGGAAACTGCGGGACCTGGGTCGGCCGTTGCAAAGACGGCGGGAGGATATCAGCCGGCAATTGGCGGAGTTTGAAAAGCAGGCCACCGTCATGAAGGAAGAGGCCCGCAAGCGCAAGCAGGAGGAAATCCAGCGGAAAATCCGGGAACTGCAAAGGCAGGCCGCCGAAGCCGACCGGGCCATAGCCCGGTTTGAAGAACAGGAAAAAGGGCCCATTCTGAAAAAACTGCAGCAAGCCGTGGAGACCGTGGCCCGGGAGGAAGGCCTGGATCTGGTCCTGGATTCCCAAATCGTATTTCTCAACAACAGTTCCCTGGATATTACCGACAAGGTGAAGAAATACTTTCACTAACCTCCGGCATGTCCCACACCCTTGGTGAGTTGGCCGTCCTGGTGGGCGGGGAGCTGAAAGGACCGGCCGAGCTGGTTATCTCTGGCATCGCCGCGGTGGATCAGGCCACCCCCCGGGACATCACCTTCATTACCGGCAGGCGCTATGCGCGCCTGGTGGAGACCAGCCAGGCGGCGGCTTTTATTGTGGGGCCGGAATACGCTGACCTGCCCCGGCCTCTGATTGTGGTGCCCCATCCCTATCTGGCTTATGCCCAGGTGGCCGCCTTGTTTGCCCCGCCCCTGAAGCGGCATTCCGGGGTCAGCCGCCAAGCCTTTCTGGGACAGGGAGTGGAGCTGGGGGAGGATGTCTCCATTGCTCCGCTGGTTTTCGTGGGAGATGGCACCCGGGTGGGAGCCCGGTCCACCATCATGGCGGGGTCTGTCATCGGTCAGGAAGTGGTGATCGGAGAGGAGACCCTGATTTATCCTAATGTCACCATTCTGGACCGTTGCCGGGTGGGGTCTCGGGTGATTATTCATAGCGGCACAGTAATTGGCTCTGACGGCTTCGGTTTTGTGCCTCTTCCTTCCGGCTTTCACAAAATTCCCCAACTGGGTGTGGTGGTCATTGAGGACGAAGTGGAGATCGGGGCCAACTGTACGGTGGACCGGGCTGCCTTGGGAGAGACCCGCATCGGCAAAGGGGTGAAAATCGACAACCTGGTGCAGGTGGCCCACAATGTCACCATCGGTGACCACTCCATCATCGTGGCCCAGGCAGGCATCGCCGGGTCTGCCAAGCTGGGCCGCAGGGTAGCCTTGGGCGGCCAAGCCGGTCTGGTGGGGCATATTGAATTGGGGGATGGCGTGCAGGTGGGGGCCAAGACCGGAGTGACCCATTCCCTGCCGCCGGGGCAGGTGGTGCTGGGCTCCCCGGCCCGGCCCCACCGCCAGTTCCTCGCCATCAATGCCCACCTCTCCAAACTCCCGGACATGTACCAGCGGCTGAAACACTTAGAAAAGCAGGTGGCGCAGTTGACGGCGCGCCTGGAAGATGAGAGCGAATCATGAATGTGCCGCAGACTCTTAATTTGGAGGAGATCAAACGCATCCTGCCCCATCGCTACCCCTTCCTGCTGGTGGACCGCATTCTGAGCCTGGAAATCGGCAAGCACATCGTGGGGCTGAAAAACGTCACCATCAATGAGCCCTTCTTTGCAGGACACTTCCCCCACAACCCCATCATGCCCGGCGTGCTCATTGTGGAAGCCATGGCCCAGGTGGGAGGGATTCTGGCTTTGCTTTCCACCCCGGAACATCTGGGCAACCCTGATATTTTTCTCATGGCCCTGGATAAAGTGCGCTTTCGCAAGCCGGTGGTGCCGGGGGATCAGTTGATCTTGAAGCTGGAAACTATCCGGAGTGGCAAAAAATTCTTCAAATTGGCCGGCAAGGCTCTCGTCAACCAAACCTTGGTGGCTGAGGCGGAATTGATGGCCGCGGTCGGCCAGGGAGGAGAGTGAGCTTGGCCCATATTCATCCCACGGCCATTGTGGATCCGGCGGCGGAACTGGCCCCCGGGGTCAGCGTAGGTCCTTATGCCATCATTCAAGGACGGGTGGTCATCGGTCCGGACACGGAAATCGGGCCCCATGTGGTAATCAAGGAGTACACCACCATTGGAGCCCGTTGCCGCATCTTTCAGTTCGCCGCCCTGGGGGAAATCCCCCAGGATTTGAAATTTCAAGGCGAAGTTTCGCACCTGGTCATCGGTGACGACAACACTATCCGGGAGTTCGCTACCATGCACCGGGGCACTACCGGGGGCGGGGGTGTCACCCGGGTGGGAAACGGCAGCCTGTTCATGGCCTACACCCATGTGGCCCACGACTGCGTCATCGGTAATCAGGTCATCATGTCCAACGCCGCCACTCTGGGGGGCCACATCATCGTGGAGGATAAGGCCATCATCGGGGGCTTGGCGGCGGTCCACCAGTTCTGCCGCATCGGTCGTCATGCCTTTGTCGGCGGAGCCTCGGCAGTGGCCCGAGATGTTCCGCCCTATACCATAGCTTACGGCAACCGGGCCAAGCTGGCGGGCCTGAACCTGGTGGGCCTGAAGCGCTCCGGTTTCAGCGATGCCACCATTCAATCCTTGAAGCAGGCCTATGAAATCCTGTTTTTGTCCTCCCTGAGTCTGAAAGAGGCCATGCAGAAGGTGCGTCAGGAATTGCCGCAAAGTCCGGAAGTGCAGCATCTGCTGGAATTTATTGAATCCTCCGAGCGGGGCTTGGTGCCGGTTGATGTCCGAGAAAATAGGACTCATCGCGGGTAGAGGGCAGTTTCCCCTTATGTGTGCCCAAGCCGCCCGCCGCCAAGGCTTTGAGGTGGTGGCGGTGGCCCATCATGACGAAACCGACCCGGCCCTGGCGGACCAGGTGACGGAAATCCACTGGGTGTATGTGGGCCAATTGGGGAAAATTATCCGTATCTTCAAATCCGCCGGGGTTCGCCGGGCCCTCATGGCCGGAGGTGTCAACCGGGGCCGTCTGTTTACCCATTTCCGGCCTGATTTGCGGGCCCTCAGTATCCTCCGGCGGGCGGGCCCCGGGCGGGATGACCAGCTGCTGCGGGCGGTAGCGGCCGAACTGGAGAGCGAGGGCATAGAAATCGCCCCAGCCACCCTGTTCCTGGAGGAGCTGTTGGCCCCGTCCGGGGCCCTGGGCCTCCACTGGCCCGACCCGGAGCAGATGGAGGATATCCGCTTCGGATTTAACATTGCCAAGGAAATCGGGCGCCTGGACATCGGCCAATGCGTGGTGGTGCGTCATCAGGTGGTGGTGGCCCTGGAGGCCGTGGAAGGCACCGATGAAACCATCCGCCGGGGGGGGCGGCTGGCCGGTCCCGGAGCGATAGTGGTCAAGGTGTGCAAACCCGGCCAGGACCTGCGTTTTGACCTGCCGGCAGTGGGCCTTCACACCATTGAGGTTATGCGGGAGGTGGAGGCCAAAGTCCTGGCCGTGGAAGCCGGCAAGACTCTGATTTTTGACCGGGCCGAAATGATCAGGCGGGCCGACCAGGCCGGCATTGCAGTTTGGGGCGTTTAATCGGAAGCACCCTTCGAGAAGAATTAAAACCCTCTGCCTCCCTGCGTCTCCTTCAGATTTGCCACCCCTGATACATCACTGGACCAGCTTCGGCGCCCCGGCAAAAAGGCCATAATCGGTAGTGCCGCCGGGGCTGGCTCCCGGGGCCACATAGTTCTCCAGGGTTTCAGCCTCAATGCGCTTGTCGCCGCCGTGGGAATCCACCAAGGTCAGGCGGATGGCCGCGAACCCCAGGACCTCAGCCCACCCGGCATGGGAGCCGGCCGGCACCACCGGCACCACCACCTCCCAGGTGCCGCCGTGGTCGTCCAGAGCCCGGCCCAGGGTCCTCAGAACAGAATCAGACACCCCTTCTTTAACATTGATAAAGTCTCCCACTTTGACTCTGGGGGTGGGGTAGTCGCCTTCAATCATGTCCCGGAGCAGGGAGGAACTTGAGCTTTGCTCAAAAAAGGTATGCCAGCAGCCGTCGTCGGTGGGGGAAGGATTGAGTTCAATCACCACCTTCTCTCCCTGGGAGGGCACCTTGTCGGCGTCAATGGCCAGGGGCAGGGTATAGGTACCCGGGGGCAGGGAGCCCACCGGACCGGTGAGGGCCACGGCCCGGGCGGACAGGGTGGTTTGGCTGCTGCCAGAGAAGATTCCCCCCAGGAAAAAGGTGATGGTCTTGGTGGCCGTGGCCTGGACGGCGTTCACTGTCCAGGGGTCAGCGCAGCCGGTGTCGGTGAACTCTCCGGTATCCGGGTTGTAGATGCCCAGTTGAAGGTCCAGGTTGTCCAGGGGCAGGGGGTCGGCATCGGCGGTGTTGGAGGTGGCCACCGCCTGGGCAGCGGTTAGGGCCCGGTTGCAGTCAGGGGTGGTGCTGACCAGGCCGTTGGTTCCCGGGGGCACCACCAGCCTTAAGGCGCCGGCCAAGGCGGAGGCATCGGCGATGCGCTGGAGCTCGCATTTCACCAGGAACAGACGCCCCAGGTCAATGCCCAACGCCAGCATGCCGATGGCGGCCAAGATGAAAATGGCGGTAATGGGCAGGACAGCGCCCCGCTCCCGGTTGTCTCCGGAAATCAGCCTAGCCACCTGTCCTTTCCTTCTTGTTCGTGTCAGTCAACTTCGGCCATCCCCCCCGGCATGGGTCGGTTTGATGGCCTTGGGGGCGCACCTGCAGGGGGAGGAGTCCCTTGGCCTGCGGTCAGGATGGCGGCGTCACCCATTCCGCGGCCATCCTAGTCCGGGAGCTCAGATAAAAGGCCTCATCTCCCGGGGAGCGCTCGTAGCCGAAGAAGGCGCGAAAGTTGGGGAGCAGCATCATGCGGTAAGGAATACGGTTCAGAGCCACGGTGACCATGATGCCGGAGCCGCTGTTGTCCCAGGTGTAAGAAAAATTGGTGTCGTCCAACACCAAGTTGTCGCCGTTGAGGTCTTTGAGGTGGAAGCGGTTCAGGTAATCCTGGACCACCTGTCGGACTTGGGCCTGGGTTTTTGCGGCCACCAAGCCGGAGCCGGTCTCCAAGGCCTGGATGGCGGCCCGGGCTCCCTCCCGGGTGGCGTTGGTAAGGATGTGCTTCTCCCAGAAAAGCATCCCCAAATCCAGCACCCCGGCCACCATGAACAAAAGCAGGGGCAAAGCCAGAGCCAGTTCTATGGTGATGTTGCCGCGCTCCCGGAAACCCCTGCCCAACCAAGCCGCCATGCGAAACCTGCCAGTCCTTTCAATCCCTGCTCTTTGCGGCTTCTCCCTCCCTTTCCCGCGCCGCTTTCGGTTCAGAAACTGAGAAACTCCGATTGTTTCATCGGCATTTGTGCCGGGAAACTTTAATCCGGTGACCGGCAGGGCCGGAGCGGGGGAGGATGGTGGGAAGCCAACAATCAGGGCTGGGATTTGGAGCAGTATTCCCGGAAGAGCAGCAGGGGAACCTCTTCCGCCAGGCGCCGGCTGAGGCAGTGGTGCAGCTCCCAGGCCTCGTCCCTGGTGCAGGTCTCCACGGTCAGTACCGGGCGGGAAAGTTTTTTGGGGAAGTAGAAAAAGGTGGCTTCAAACACTGCTGTTTCAAAGAGACGTTCACCCTTGCGGATGGTGGAGACCACAAAGCGCTGGCGAGTGGGACGGTTGATTTTTTAATTTTAACCGGAAAGCAGAGACCGAAAAACACCTTTAGGAGCCGTCCCTGCCGGTTCAGGGACTGCGTTTAATTATCTTGGCTTTGGTCGGTAGCGAAGTGCTGGCGCCTACAATCACCTTGGCCCGCTTGCGGCTGGTACGGCGTTTTTTGTGCCGGGTGTGGTGCCGCCGCTTTCGTTTGGATTTCCGGTAACGTTTGGATTTCCTGACCTTTTTGCCCGACCAAAGTTTTTCTTCCCTGGGCGGCAGCTTGGGGATGGGCGCGCCAGCCAGGGCAAAGCCTTTTTCAATGAGAGTCCGCAAGTCGGCCCATTTCTTTTTGCTGCGCATCAGGGCGATGATGATTTCTTTGTCCCGGTGGGCAAACCGTCCCACGTAGGTATGCTTGGCGGCCCTGGTGTAGCCGGTCTTGCCTCCCCGGGCCAGGGGGGTGGTGAAGAGGAAGCGGTCGTGGTTGCGCAGCTTCCGGCCATTTGGGAAATAGTAATATTTGGTGCCGATGATGTGGGCCAACACCGGGTCCCTGATAAAGCGCCGGAAGAGGATAGCCAGGTCCTCGGCCGAGGAATACTGCCCGTCCACCGTGAGTCCGTTGGCGGTGCCCACCCGAGTGCGGTAGGCCCCCCATTCCCGCACCTTGCGGGTAAGCTCCCGGACGAAGGCCTTCTCGGAGCCGCTTACCCGTTCGGCCAGGGCCCGGGCCCCGTCATTGGCGGAGGACAGCAGCAGGGCGTAGAGGAGCTCCTTGACGGTGTACACTTCTCCGGGCTTGAGGCCGACTTTGGAAGGAGGGGCAGACGCAGCGTAGCGGCTGACCCGCACCCGGTCGTGCAGGTTAAGTCTTTCCCGCACATACATGGCGGTCATGATTTTGATGGTGCTGGCCGGCTGGAGCAGTTTGTGGGGCTTCAGGGACAAAAGAATCCGGCCGGTCTTGGCGTCCATAATTACAAAGGATTCTGCCGTGACCTGCCAGTCATCCGCGGCGGCGGGCAGGGCCAAGCCCCAGAGCGCCAGGGCCAGACATCCCAGCAAGACCAAGAGCTTGAGGCGATTCAATCCCCCCCCGGAGCGGCTTGGGAACTCCTGCAAACTCTCCCCCTTAAAATTTCCTGCAATTCCTGGATACTATATGACAAAGACGCGGGAATGGCAAACAGAAAGGGGCCCGGCCTGCCTTCATCGGAAGGCTGACGCCCCGGCGGGGAGCTGAAAAAGCTCTCGATGCGTGGGGCAGCGGGAAAGCCAAGCCTTGCGCTCCCCTTGGGTTTAGAAGGTCAACCGAGCCAGCATATCCCTTTCGGGACGAGATTTTCTAGGCAGCCGTGTCCAACTCCCTGAGGTAGTCCTCCGGGGAGTGAAATCCGACAAAACGGTGCTTTTCCTGGCCCTCGGGGGTGAAAATAAGGGTAGTGGGGGCACCTCTGACCCCCATTTTCTGTACCAGGTGCATATGGGAGCGGCCTTCCAGACGCACCGGGACGAACCGATCGTTGAGAGTGGCGGCCACTTGGGCGTCGGCATGGGTCTCACGGACCAGCCGGTGGCAGTGGGGTCAACCTTCCATATAAAATTCCAGCACCAGGGATGGTGAGGCTGTCCGCCTTCACATTGGGCTTTTACTTAATACCGGTTGCGGACAAAATCAAGGACCTCCCGCAAATCTTTTATCACCGGCACCGGCAGATCAGGGTAGAGGTTCGCCCGGTCAATCACCGCCACCGGCATCCCCAGGGACTGGGGTCCGGGAACATCGGCCTGGGGATCGTTCCCCACATAAAGGGCCTGGTCAGGGGTCAGCCGCAGGGCCTTCAAGGCATGGGCGTAAATTTGGGGGTCAGGCTTACGGACAAAATAACGGGAAGAAAGCACAATGGTCTCAAAGAAAGGCTCCAGCTTGAGCATG